>CAWUTX010000090.1:0-6763 GCA_963925015.1 uncultured Gammaproteobacteria bacterium | reverse complement strand
GTTGAGTGCGCCGATCAGACGATACTCCTTGCGCTCCTGTCCGTCTACCCCATAAAAGATCATGGTCGGCGGCCCGAATACGCCTAGGGTCTTTTGCAGGGAACGGTCGGTAGCGTCATCGGCGGTGACATCGGCGCGCAGCAGTATCGCCACCGACAGCGCCTGTTGTACGGCGGGGTCGGAGAAGGTGAATTGCTCCATCTCCTTGCACGCCACGCACCAGTCGGCATAAAAATCGAGCATCACCGGTTTGCCTTGCGCGCGCGCCTGGGCCAGCTCCTGCTCAAGCTGTGCGAGGCCCTTTATCGGTTTGAACGGCAAGGCCGACACGTCTGCTGTTGTGGTCGCCGGATTCGCTCCCGCTGCAGTGAAGCTATGCAGCGGTTGGAGTACGTCCCTGCCACCGCTCGCCGCGCCGATGGCCAGCAGGCTGCCGTAAATCAGCATAACGAGCCCCACCCCCTTCCACAGCTTGCGCCAGCCGGTGGCCTCGGGCTCGAGGCGTTCCAGCGCGCCCATGTACACGGCGCAGATGATCAGCAGCAGCGCCCACAGCGCGAGCGTGACGGCGGCGGGCAGGATGCGCGACAGCATCCACACGGCGAGTGCCAGCAGCAATACGCCGAACACGGCGCTCACGGTGTTCATCCAGCCGCCCGCCAGCGGCAGCCATTTGCCGAGCGAGGTGCCGACGATGAGCAGCGGCACGCCCATGCCTATGCTGAGCGCAAACAACGCGGCGCCTCCGAGCACGGCATCGCCGCTCTGGCCGATGACAATCAGCGCCGCCGCGAGCGGTGCCGCCATGCAGGGGCCGACGATGAGCGCGGACAGCAGCCCCATGAGGGCGACACCCGGCAGGCTGCCGGCCTGCTGGCGGTTGCTTAAATGCGCGAGGCGGCTTTGCAGGGCGGTCGGCATTTGCAGCTTGTAAAAACCAAACATGGAAAACGCCAACAGCACAAACACGGCGCTGAACGCAGTGAGTACCCATGGGTTTTGAAACGTGGCTTGCAGGTTGCTGCCGAACATCCCCGCGATCACGCCGGCAACGGTGTAGGTGGCGGCCATCGCGAGTACATAGACGAGCGACAGCACAAAGGCGCGACGCGTGTTGCGCAGGGCGTGCTGGCCGACGATGATGCTGGAGAGTATCGGCACCATGGGAAACACGCACGGCGTAAAGGCAAGCAACAGGCCGAGGCCGAAGAAGGTCGCCAGTGCAGCCACGGTATGGCCGCCGGAAAGCAGACGAGCAAGCTGGTCTTGCTCGGGCAGTGCCGCGTCGAGGGTGTTGGCGCCGGATGCGGAGGCGGCCGTCGGCAGATGTAACGTGACGGTTTTGTTGGTGGGCGGATAGCAAAAACCCGCTTCGGCACAGCCCTGATAGGTGACGTTCAGATTAATGGAGGCGGGCACGGTGCTGTTGCGCGCCAGCGGCAGGGTGATGGCGACCGTGCGGTGGTAGATCTCGACCTTGCCGAAGTTTGCGTCTTGCTTGGTTTCGCTGGGCGGGAATTGCGCTGTGCCGAGACTTACGTCCGGGCTGTTGGCGAGATCGAAACGGAATTTATCGCGGTACAGGTAGTAGCCGTCGGCGATGCTCCAGCGTGCCACCACGGTGTTGCCGTCCGCCACCTCGGCGGAAAACACAAAGGCATCATCCACTTGAAGAAATGTCTGTTCTGAGCTACTGCGGGGCAGGCCCAGCTTCGAGCCGAGGTTGTCGAAAAAGCCGGAGACGGAATTAGCGGAAGTTGTCTCAGCCGTTGCAGCAGCGGAGAGACCGGTGCCCAGCAAGGCGAGACAAACCAGCAGCGTACCAGTTAAGATTTCGCGCCAAGGGCGCGGAGAATAAATTTCAAAGAGCTTCATGTTATTCATCCTCGCCGCGTCGCCCTATCCAGGCGAGATACGCGGGCAGGCCGGCGTTGATAGGGACAGCGATGATCTCGGGAAGTTGATACGGATGCAGCGCACGCACGGCGGTTTCCAGCGGCGTGTAGTCTTCCGTGCGTGACTTGATGATGAGCAATACCTCCTCTGCGTTTTCGCGCGCACCCTTCCAGCGATACACCGAGCGCAGCCCCGGCACGATGTTCACGCACGCCGCGAGTTTGTTGTCCACCAGCGCGTTGGCGATATTCAGGGCCGCATCCTGATCCGGACATGTACACAGCACCATGTGGTACGCGCTGTCCATGCATCAGGGTGACTTGCGCGCCGCCGCCTGCTGATCGAGCCAGGCGGAGATGCGCTTGACCAGGTCGTCGTCGAGGCGTGTGAAGGCGTGATTAGCATGCTCGATTTTGATCTGTGTGTAATTCGTGTTGCCTGCCTTTTTGGCCGCCGCTGCACGCTCGGGTGCGGCGTTTACGATGGTGGCGCGATCGAGGCTGCCGTAGAGGTCAAGCACCGGCACGCGTATCCGCGCGAGCATGGTAGGGGCGTGCAGGCGCGGATCGAGTTTGTAGATTTCGCTCTTCGTAACGGGGGCGTCCATGGCCAGCCCGATAAAGCCCTGCACACCGCTGGTTTTTGTGCGGGCGAGATAGCCGCTGCCCATCGTTGCGCCCATGCCGTGGCCGATCAGCACGATGCGGGTGACGCCCTGGGCGCGCAGGAATTTTATTCCGGCGCGGATGCGCGCAGGCGCTTCATCGAGGGCGCGTGCGTAGCCGGTAAGCGGCGCACCGCGCGGCAAAATCGGCATTTGCAGCGAGAGTGTCGCGAAGCCGTGCGCCGGCAGGCCGCGCCGCAGCGGAGAGATAACGTCGGGCCAGTCCGGGTGCTGTCCTTCGTCGTGCATGAGGATCACTCCACCCTTGGCCTTGCCTTCGGCGGCGGTGTAGATGCTCAAAAATTTTCCAGTGGGGATCGTTCCCGGCGTCCTGCCTCCCGCGACACTATCACGTACCTGTGGGCCGTCAGACAGCCACTCTGCCTTGCCGATGGTGAGATATTGCAGTATCTGCTGCGCCCAGCGATCCTCACGCAGCTTGAAGGTCGCATGCGCCAGTGAAGTGCACAGCAGCGTGACGACCAGCAGCGTGACCTGGTAGCGGAGTGGATGGTGTGCGGACATGGTTAGTCTAGACACCGTTGGTTGCGGCGCGCGCCACGGCGGGCGCAACGCGGGTGATGAGGCGCGGGTCGAAGGGCTTGGGCAGAATGTAATCGGGGCCGAAGGCGAGTTGTTTGAGACCATACGCCTGCAACACTTCGGCGGGAACGTCTTCATGGGCCAGCGTGGCGAGCGCATGCACGGCGGCGATCTGCATCTCCGCCGTGATGCGGCGCGCACGTGCATCCAGCGCGCCACGGAAGATATACGGAAATCCGAGCGCGTTATTGACCTGGTTCGGATGGTCGGAGCGCCCCGTCGCCATGATCAAATCCTTGCGCGTGGCGTGCGCCAGCGCAGGACTGATTTCCGGGTCGGGGTTGGAGAGCGCGAACACGACAGGTTTCGCGGCCATCGCGCGCAGCATGTCCGCGCTCACGAGATCGGGGCCGGAGACACCGATGAACACGTCCGCACCGGTGAGCGCATCGTGCAGCGTGCGTGCCTGTGCCGGCCGCGCGAATTCCTGCTTGTAAATGTTGAGATCGGTGCGCCCGGAGTGGATGACGCCGCTGCGGTCCACCAGCGTGAGATTTTCCTTGCGCGCGCCCAGCGCGACCAGCAGGCGCATGGACGCGATGCCCGCGGCGCCCGCGCCCAGGCAAACGATCCGCACTGCGCCCAGTTGTTTGCCCTGTAATTCGAGTGCGTTGAGCAGGCCCGCCGCGATGATCACCGCAGTGCCGTGCTGGTCGTCGTGAAATACGGGAATATCGAGCCGTTCACTGAGCGCGCGTTCTATTTCAAAACAGTGCGGCGCGGCGATGTCTTCCAGGTTGATGCCGCCGAAGGTGGGCGCGATGCGCACCACGGTGTCGATGAAGGCCTGCGGCGATTCGGCATCGACTTCGATATCGAAGGCGTCGATGTTCGCCAGTTTTTTGAACAGTATCGCCTTGCCTTCCATTACCGGCTTGGCCGCGAGCGCGCCCAGGTTACCGAGCCCGAGGATGGCGCTGCCGTCGGTGATCACCGCCACCAGGTTGCCCTTGGCGGTATAGCGATAGGCCAACTCCGGGTCGCGCGCGATTTCGCGCACCGGCGCCGCCACGCCCGGTGTGTAGGCGAGCGACAGGTCATATTGCGTGGCGCACGGCTTGGTGATGGCGAGCGCGATCTTGCCCGGGGTGGGGCTGGCGTGATATTCGAGGGCGGCGCGTTTCAGGTCTTCAGACATGGAGGATGTGAGGCACGACAGTAAAAGTAAACTCGAACCATTCTAGCGCACTATCTTGATGGATGCGCCGGGTGCGGGTTCGCCTGCGGGATAATAATGGTTGAGCAGGCGCAGTTGCTCCTCGGCATGATGCGGGATGCGCGACTCGCGCGCGAGATTGGCAAAGCGCGTGTTGTTGCCGACACGGATGATGTCGAGGCGCAGCGCCGTCGCCAGCGGGCGCTCCGCGTCCGTCAGGGCATGGAAACTCCTGGCGCTGTCGAGAAAGTCCTCGTCATAGCGGTACGGTTCACCCTCATCCTTACAGACGCCGGCGAAGATGAACGCCTGCGTGCCGAAGTAGATCACCGTGAAGCGCGCGAGGCGCTGGCCGTACGGCGTGCGTGTGCGTGCCAGCGCGGTGTATCCCTCCATGCCTTGATGGCTGAACGGCTCGCCGTTTTGCAGTGTGGCGAGCTTGAGGCGCGTGCGCAAAAACTCCTCCGGCGTAACGCGCTTGTTGATGTCTCCGCTGCTGATTTGCAGCACGCCGTCGCCCTGCGGCGCCGTGGCAATCAGGCTGTCGGGACGGTTTTCCACACGCCAGCCTGCGGGGAAGGTGAGCGCGAAGCCCATCTCCTTGTGATAGAACTGGTTGCCGCGCCGCACGCCCTCGCGTTCGCTGTCGCCGTAGGTGAGGCCGTCCAGCATGTTGAGGAAGCCGTTCTGGTTTACACGCGTGGCGGCCGGTGTCTTGAACGCCTCGGCGCTGGCCACGACCTGTTGCAGACGCTTGTCGTTGTCGGGGTGTGTGGCGAACAGGCCGTGATACACGCGCGGCTCGCGTTTCTCCTCGGCGGCCAGTTGCTTCTCGAAGGTCTCCTGATCCTTGAGTACGCCGATGACTTCGATGATTTCGTGCGGATCGTAGCCACTCTGCGACATATATTCCGCACCGAGGCGGTCAGCTTCGAGTTCGTGCTCGCGCCCGTAACCGGATAGCAGTGCGCCGCCCAAGGTGCCAAATAATTGCTGCGCGCCTGGATTACTCAGTCCGGGCAACAGGATTGAGCCCAGTGTAAGTCCGATACCGGCGGCCTGTGCAGCGCTCTGCTGCTGCACGCTGTGGCGCGCGGTGACGTGACCGATTTCGTGGCCGAGCACGGCGGCGAGTTGCGCCTCGGAATTGAGGTAGGCGAGCAGTCCGCGCGTGATGTAGATATAGCCGCCAGGTAACGCAAAGGCATTGACGTCGGCGCTGTCCAGCACCGTGAAGCGATAGACCAGATTGGCGCGATGGCTGTGCGCGGCGAGCTCTTCGCCCACGCGTTGCACGTAGGCCTGCAATTCCGCGTTGTCGTAGCGGCTGAATTCCTTGAGCACCTCCGGCGCGGCCTTGCGGCCCATTTCGATTTCGGCCTCTTCCGATATCAGCACGAAATCCTGCTTGCCGGACACCGGGTTGACCGCGCAGCCGCCGAGCAGAACGGCGCCTGTCAGCGCAGCCAGCAGGAGTGACGAATATGTTAATAGACGGTTCAATGTACAACCTCAAGCGCTGCCGGATGACGGATGCGTATGACCGGCCCGCCTTTTGTACCGGGATACGGCCAGCCGCGCGCGATAACAGTGCGGCCATGCAGTTGCTCGGGCGGCGTGGAGAAGTAGTGTAAATCGTTACGGTCGATGCGCAAAGAGACGCCGCCTTCCAGCGTGAGCCATACCGACTTGCGACTCGCGCCAACGCGCGTCACGCGCCCACGTATGAGGTGGAAACCCTGTGCGTCTGATGCGAGCGCCGTGGATGCCACCGGCTGATAAGCCGCCAGCGCCCAGATGCCACGCCGCTCAGCCTGTGCGCGCTGCTCCGCGGCACGGTAACAATCGAGATTCCACAGGTCGGGCGGCACCACGAGTGTGGTGGCCAACCCTTGCTCGATGAGCAGGGCTGTGACGCTGCGGCCGTCGTCGAGATAGATATGGGCGAGGGTGCGCCGGTAGCGATCTTGCCGCTCCGCATCGTAACGCAGGCGTATGTATTGATGGCCAGCGAGCAGTTTTTCCAATGCCGTGCGCGCCTGTTCAGCAAACGGCTGCGTAGGGGCGCCGTCATGGCCGATCTCCGGCGTATCGAGCCCGATCAGGCGCACGCTGCGGCCGTCGTCCAGTCTGACCGTGTCACCGTCGTAAACAAAGGCGACGCGGATGCGTTCATCGGTACGGTCGGCGGGGCAATCGGCATAGCCCGCAGGCATCGCCACCAGGAACAAGGTGGCGAGCAGCGGGCGAAAAAAACGATGCGGCACAGGAGCGTGCCCGGCGGAGGACTATTTAGCGCTGCGGTTGTACTTCTGGCGGAATTTGTCCACGCGACCGCCGGTGTCGGTAAGCTTCTGCTTGCCGGTAAAAAACGGGTGACACGCGGAGCATACGTCCAGGTGCAGGTCTTTATCGGTGGTGGAGCGGGTCTTGAAGGTATTGCC
>CAWUTX010000089.1:0-10937 GCA_963925015.1 uncultured Gammaproteobacteria bacterium | reverse complement strand
TTGGTGGCAATGACGATAACCCATATTTGCCGCAAAATATTGAGGAAAATAGCGTGGTTTACACCGGCACGCACGATAACGACACCACGCTGGGCTGGTTTAACAAACTGCCCCAGGGGGGGAAAAATTATGTCGATGATTATCTGGGCACGCCGGGCGAACCGATGCCCTGGCCACTCATCCGCATGGCGCTTGCCTCGGTGGCCAACCTCGCCATCGTTCCCATGCAGGATGTCCTGATGCTGGGCAGCGAGCACCGCATGAACACGCCCGGCACCACCCACGGCAACTGGCAGTGGCGCTTCTACTGGGCACAACTTACGCCGGACATTCCCGAACGCCTGCGTCACCTGAACCACCTCTACAACCGCAGCGATCAATGACACGCGCGCGCGTATAAAATCCCCCGGCCTTCGGCCACCCCCTTTTCGTAGGTTGGGTTAGACGCGAAGCGGCGTAACCCAACAAAATAGGTTATTTTACCCGTGGCTTGTTGGGTTACGGCTACGCCTAACCCAACCTACAAAATCGTCTCAGGGAGAAAAGATACGCATGGATAGTCTGATTTACTTGAAAGCCCTGTTGCTTGGCATCATCGAAGGGCTTACTGAATTTTTGCCGATCTCAAGCACCGGGCACCTCATCATCGCTGCGGACGTATTGAATTTCAACGGCAACAGTGCAAAGACATTTACAATTTCAATCCAGTTGGGCGCCATACTCGCAGTGTGCTGGCATTACCGCGCAAGACTCATCTCGCTGACGCGCGCCCCCACCCACGAACACGCTGCGCGAAATTTTAATTTTATTTTTAATCTGTGCATCGCCTTCTTGCCTGCGGCCGTGCTTGGCCTCGCCTTCCACGGCTTCATCAAGGAGCATTTGTTCACGCCCTTCAATGTCGCCATCGCATTGATCGTGGGCGGCTTGATTATTTTATTGATTGAACAACGCCGCTACACGCCACGGATTAACTCCGTGGACGATATGTGCTGGAAGACAGCACTGAAAATAGGCCTGTGTCAAGCCGTGGCGTTGATTCCGGGTACTTCGCGCTCCGGAGCGACCATCATGGGTGGTTTGCTGTTTGGGCTCTCGCGCCAGACGGCGGCAGAGTTTTCATTTTTTCTCGCCATCCCCACCATGTTCGCCGCTACACTCTACGATCTCTACAAGAGTTGGCACCTGCTAAGCAGTCACGATATTGGGTTGATTGCTGTGGGATTTGCTGCGGCGTTTGCAAGCGCGCTATTCACCGTCAGGGCGCTGCTCGCCTTTATCGCCCATCACAGTTTCCGGGTGTTTGCCTGGTACCGGATTGGTTTTGGATTGCTGGTGATGATCTACTTCTGGTGATGCGCCCGATCTGTCACTGGCCGGTTTCGCGCACCATGTCCGTACCAGCCGGTGGGGTGAATACAAACAAGCCGGGCGCTGGTTTGATGTTGTGCTTAATATTGCTGAAGCGCAGAGAGCTGGTTTGACCGAAACTGTCGAGCATTTCCATCGCCTGCAGATCGCTGCGGTTAAAGCCTAGACGTATGAGTTCAAAGCCGCTGTCCGACAGCTTCGGTGTGAGCTCCACCCATTCCAGACCCGCCTTGAGCGCTACCTCCGTAATGTCAAAGTTGGCCTCAATCTGTTGCGCGCCGCTCAGCAGCGACGCCGGCGTGCTGCCGATCACCCCGGCCATTGATCTGATGGTTGCCTGCTGCAAATCCTCATCGTAAATCGTAATCTCTTTGCCGTCCGCAACGATGATCTGATGATAAGGCCTTTGATAATCCCAGCGGAATTTTCCCGGACGCTGCATCACCAGCGTGCCGCTCGCCTCGTGCACCTTATTTCCCTTGGTGTCCATCAACGACTGCTGAAAATCCGCCTGTATCACGCGCGTATTTTTGGAAAAAACGTGCATACGTTCAATGGCGGAAATCGCTCCCGGCGCCCTGTCTTCCACAGCACTGGCGGAACCCTTCGCAATCGCTCTTCCCTGTGCGCCGCCGTCGGCCTGCGCAGACAGTGGCACAGCCAGCGTTATACCGAGAGCTATAATCAGGCGGTTCAGTGTCATCATTTTCCTAGTCCGGAGGCGGTGCCGCCGCCAGAACTTCGCGACTGCCGTTGGATTGCAGCGTACCCACCACACCAGTACGCTCCATCTCCTCGACCATGCGCGCCGCGCGGTTGTAGCCGATCTTGAGCCGGCGCTGAATGCCTGACACTGAGGCGCGGCGCGTCTCGGTGACGATGCGCAGCGCAGCGTCATAGAGCGGATCGGCCTCGCCGGAGGCGTCCATCTCACCGCCCACAGCGCTGACTTCTTCATCGCTGGTCGTCTGCAACACTTCAGCGCGGTAATCCGGCGCGCCGCGCTGCTTGAGATAATCCACCACCTTGTGTACCTCGTGATCGGCGACAAAGGCGCCGTGGATGCGCGTCAGCACACCGCCGCCCGGCGCGAGGTAGAGCATGTCGCCCTGCCCCAGCAAGTGTTCGGCGCCCATCTGGTCGAGGATGGTACGCGAGTCGACCTTGGCCGACACCTGAAACGCGATGCGCGCGGGGATATTGGCCTTGATGAGGCCGGTGATGACATCCACCGACGGGCGTTGCGTGGCGAGAATCAGATGGATGCCGGAGGCGCGCGCCTTTTGCGCCAGGCGCGCAATCAGGGTTTCCACCTTCTTGCCGACCACCATCATCATGTCGGCCAGTTCGTCGATGATGACGACGATGTACGGCATTGTTTCCAGTAACGGCGGCTCGACACCTTCGATAGTCTTGATGATCGGATCGGCAAGCGGTTTCCCGCTCTCTGCCGCGTCTTTCACCTTACGGTTCAAACCGGCGATGTTGCGCACGCCGAGCGCCGCCATCACACGGTAACGCCGCTCCATCTCCGCCACGCACCAGCGCAGTGCGTTCGCGGCCTCGCGCACGTCGGTCACCACCGGCGTGAGCAGATGCGCAATCCCCTGATAGACTGAGAGCTCCAGCATCTTGGGATCGATCATAATGAGGCGCACTTCGTCGGGCCTGGCGTTGAACAGGATACTCAGCACCATGGCATTCATCGCCACCGATTTACCCGAACCGGTAGTGCCCGCCACCAGCAGGTGCGGCATCTTGCCCAGATCGACCACCACCGGCGCGCCGCCGATGTCCTTGCCGAGCGCAAGCGCGAGCGGCGAACCGGCGTTTTCGTATGCCCTGGATTGCAGGGTTTCCGAGAGTCGCACCAGCGCACGGTGTTCATTGGGGAGTTCGAGACCGATCACCGACTTGCCGGGGATCACTTCCACCACGCGCACACTCGAGGTGGAGAGACTGCGCGCGAGATCCTTGGCGAGGCTGGTGATCTGGCTCACCTTGATACCAGCGGCAGGCTGAATCTCGAAACGCGTGATGACCGGCCCGGGATGCACCGCGACGACCTGCACCTCGATGCCGAAATCCATCAGCTTCATTTCGACCAGACGCGACATCGCCTCCAGCGCACTGTCCGACAGATTCTGCTGCTGTGGTTCCGCCGCATCGAGCAGCGACAGCGGCGGCAACATATCCGTGCCGGCCTCAAACAGCGGCACCTGACGTTCCTTCACCACGCGCTCGCCGGTGGCCACGCTCTTGAGCACGGGTTCGATGCGCGGCGCCGGCCGACGCTCGGCCTTGCGCCGCTCTATCTTCGCCGCGACTTCACGCTTGAGGCGCGAACGGCGCCCGATGAAGTAGTCGCGCAGGCCAAAGCGCGTGGTGACATGCTCGGCCAGCCGGAGCGTGAAGTTCCCGAGGGTATCCATCAGCCATAGCCATGAAAGGCTGGTGAACAAGGTGATGCCGGTGAGAAAAAGCACCAGCAAAAACAGCGTGGCGCCCAAAAAACTCACGCTGTGCACCAGCACGCGCGCGATTTCGTCGCCCAGCAATCCGCCGATTTCGTGCGGCAACGCCGATGCTCCGGCAAAATGGAGCGCCGCCAGCCCGGCACCGCCCACCACGGTGAGCACAAACCCGAGGGAGCGTACACCCAGGCGACGCCGGTCAAAACTGGCTGTCCCGAGCCGGGCTTGCCCCAAGCGAGCTTCATGGATAAGCCAGCCGCCGTAACCGATCATAAGGGGGAACAGGTACGATAGGGCGCCGAACAGGTAGAGGAACACATCGGCCAGCCAGGCACCGAGCAGACCGCCCCGGTTGGCTATTTTGTCGGTGACGGCGCTGTGCGACCAGCCGGGGTCAGAGGGTTGATAGCTGGCCAGCGACATCAGCAGATAGATCGTCAGCGCAAGGCAGGCGAGCAGCCCCACCTCGTGCAGGCCGTAGGCGACGGTATGCGCCCAAGGGCGACCAGTGCCCTTAAAAATACCGTCTGATTTTTTACGGCTCGCCTGCGACAAGAGTTAATCCATATTATGAAATATAGTTCATAATATCATAATTGTTATATACTTTTTATACATCAGAACGGAATATCATCATCGAAGCTGTCGCCCTTTCCGCCCGGCGCGTGTTCCGCCTCTTCCTGCGCGCCTTTGGCCGCTTGAGGCGCACCCTTCCCACCACCCGACGCCTTCTCTGCGTACGGCGCTGAGCCACCGCCCTTGCTGCCCAGCATCTGCATCTCGTTGGCGATGATCTCGGTGGTGTAGCGGTCGGCGCCAGTGGTCTTATCCTGCCACTTGCGCGTGCGTATGCTGCCTTCCACGTACACCTGCGAACCCTTCTTGAGGTATTCGCCGGCAACCTCGGCCAACCGGTTGTAAAACACCACGTTGTGCCATTCCGTGCGCTCCTGCTGCTCGCCGGTGGTCTTGTCCTTCCACGACTCGCTGGTGGCGATGGTCGCATTCGCCACCGCCCCGCCGCTAGGCATGTAACGCACCTCCGGGTCTTTACCCAGATTGCCAACCAGTATCACCTTGTTTACGCCTCTTGCCATGTCGTCTCTCCTATTTGGAAAACTCGCTCAACGCCGCCTCATCCAGCACCTGGGTATCCACCCTGAGGTAGGCCGTACCTTCCGCCACCACTACCTCGATCACCCCCGGAACCAGCCGGATGCGTTCCGTCAGCACACGAGCCTGATTGTCATCCATAGCCCCCACCTTAAGCAAATGGCTTTTGAGATAGCGCGGGCTCGCCATGGCGGAGGCCACGACGGCCCATACGCCCGCCAGCACGGCGCACAGGGTGAAAACGCCGGTGAAACCATAGGCCCCATACAGAGTACCGCCCGCGATGCCGCCAATGAAGGCGCCGAGGAACTGGCTGGTGGAATAGATGCCGAGCGCCGTACCCTTGCCGTCCACGGGAGCGGCCTTGGAGATGAGCGACGGCAGGCTCGCCTCCAGTACATTGAAACTGATGAAAAACATGAGCAGGGCGAGCGTAATGCCCGCAACGGAGTCATACAGCAGCAGCAAGGCCAGTTGCGACAGGCCCAGCAGCCCTATGGCGCCGACAAACACCTCCTTCATACGGCGCTTTTTTTCGGCCACGATGATAAACGGCACCATCAGCACCAGCGCGAGCACCAGTACCGGAAAATAGACCTGCCAGTGCTGGCCCACCGCCAGACCGGCCTGATCACGCAGCGCAAACGGCAGCGCGACAAAGATCGCCATCAGCATCGCATGCAGCACCATAATGCCGAAATTGAGCCGCAGCAATTCGACATCCTTCAGCACACTCATGAACTTCACCGGCATCGCCTGGGTATCACGATGAAAGTGACTCTCCACCGGCTGCGGCACGCCGAACCAGAGCACCGCGATCCCTCCAAGCGCAAGCACGGCGGTCAACCAGAAAATGCCCGGCACGCCGATCCAGCCGTTCAGCACCGGGCCCACCACCAGCGCCAAGGCGAACGACAAGCCTATGGTCATGCCAATCACCCCCATCGCCTTGGTGCGATGCTCCTCACGCGTCAGGTCGGCGGCGAGCGCCATCACGGCGGCGGCAATCGCCCCGCTGCCTTGCAGCACGCGTCCGATAATCACGCCGGTGATGGAGTCCGCGAGCGCGGCCACCACACTGCCCAGCGCGAAGATCAACAGGCCCGCGACAATCACCGGCTTACGCCCGATGCGGTCGGACAGCATCCCGAACGGTATCTGCAACACGGCCTGGGAGAGACCATAGGCCCCGATGGCAAGCCCGATCAGCAGGGGTGTGGAGCCGGGCAGGTGATCGTGCGCGTAGAGTGCGAATACCGGCAGGATCAGAAACAGCCCCAGCATACGCAAGGCATAAATGGCGGCGAGTGAAAACGTGGCCCGGCGCTCCCCGGGGGTCATGCCATTCTGATGCATCAGACAGGTTTCCTTTTGCTTCGTTGACCGCGTATATTAACAGGTTTGATTCAGTCGCCGGAACCCATGAATTACATCCGTATTCGCGGTGCGCGCACGCATAATCTGCAAAATATCGACCTCGACCTGCCGCGCGACAAACTGATCGTCATCACCGGCCTGTCGGGCTCCGGCAAGTCCTCGCTCGCCTTCGACACCATCTACGCCGAGGGCCAGCGCCGCTACGTCGAGTCGCTGTCGAGCTACGCGCGGCAATTCCTGTCGGTGATGGAAAAGCCGGACGTGGATCACATCGAGGGGCTGTCACCAGCGATTTCCATCGAGCAGAAATCCACCTCGCACAACCCGCGCTCCACGGTCGGCACCGTCACCGAGATTTACGATTATCTGCGTCTGCTGTTTGCGCGCGTCGGCGTGCCGCATTGCCCGCAGCACGGCACCGCGCTCGACGCCCAGACCGTGAGCCAGATGGTGGATCATATCCTGACGCTGCCCGAAGGCACCGCGCTGATGCTGCTGGCGCCGGTCGTCGAAGGGCGCAAGGGCGAACACTTCAATGTGCTGAGTGAGCTGCGCGGTCAGGGCTTTTTACGCGCGCGCGTGGACGGCAAGATCGTCGAATTAAGTGAAGCCCCGGCGCTCGACCTGCGCAAGAAACACACCATCGAAGCGGTAGTGGATCGCATCAAGGTACGCCCCGATCTGCGCCAGCGTCTGGCGGAATCACTGGAAACCACACTGCGCTTGAGCGAAGGCATCGTGCGCATCGCCTTCATGGAAGACAAGAAACGCGCAGATCTGATGTTCTCGGCGAAGTTTGCCTGTCCGCTGTGCGGTTACAGCCTGAGCGAACTCGAACCGCGTTTGTTTTCCTTCAATAACCCTGCTGGTGCCTGTCCCACCTGTGACGGGTTGGGCGTCAAACAATTCTTTGATCCGGCCAAGGTGGTCGCACATCCCGAATTGAGCCTGACCGAAGGCGCAGTGCGCGGCTGGGACAAGCGCAACGCCTATTATTTCCAGATGCTACGTTCGCTCGCCGAGCATTACACGTTTGATCTGGAAAAAACGTTTGAAAAACTGCCGAAGAAAATTCAGGACGCCGTGCTGTACGGCAGCGGCGAAGAAGAAATACTTTTCTACTACTACAATGAACGCGGCTCGCACAGCAAACGCAAACACCCCTTTGAAGGCGTGCTTTCCAATATCGAGCGGCGCTATCGCGATACCGAATCCGGCATGGTGCGCGAGGAGCTGGCGAAATATCTCAGCGCCCGCCCCTGCCCGGAGTGCAACGGCGCGCGTCTCACACTGGCCGCACGCCATGTGTATGTCGCAGACAGAACACTGTCGCAAATCACCGCATTGCCGGTAGATCAGGCGCAACAATTCTTTTCGGAACTTACGCTGCCCGGACGGCGCGGCGAGATCGCCTCCAAGATTTTGAAAGAGGTCAACGAACGGCTGGGATTTCTCGTCAACGTCGGCCTCGACTACCTCACCCTGGAGCGCAGCGCCGACAGCCTGTCCGGCGGTGAGGCGCAACGCATCCGGCTCGCGAGCCAGATCGGCGCCGGGCTGGTTGGCGTGATGTACGTTCTGGATGAGCCTTCCATCGGCTTGCATCAGCGCGACAATCAGCGCCTGCTGAATACGCTGGTCTATTTGCGCGACCTCGGCAACACCGTGATCGTGGTGGAGCACGACGAAGAAGCGATCCGCAGCGCCGATTATGTCGTGGACATCGGCCCTGGCGCGGGCGTGCACGGCGGCCACATCGTCGCGCAAGGTCTACCGCACGAAGTGATCGCCCATCCCGAATCCATCACCGGTCAATATCTTTCCGGGCGGCGGAAAATCCCGCTGCCCGAAGTGCGCAAGCTGATGAACCCGCAGCGCTGCCTGCACCTGCGTGGCGTAAGCGGCAATAATCTCAAGAATATAGATGTTGCCATTCCCGCCGGCCTCATGACCTGCATTACGGGCGTTTCGGGATCAGGCAAATCCACGCTCATCAACGACACCCTGCATCACCTGCTCGCGCGTGCACTGCATGGCGCGGGCGAAGAACCCGCACCCTATTCCTCCGTGGAAGGCATGGAGTTGTTCGATAAAGTGGTGAACATCGACCAAAGCCCCATCGGGCGCACACCGCGCTCCAATCCCGCTACTTATACGGGCCTGTTCACGCCCATCCGTGAATTATTCTCCGGCACACCGGAGGCGCGTGCGCGCGGTTACAATCCGGGCCGCTTCAGCTTCAATGTCAAAGGCGGACGCTGTGAGGCGTGCCAGGGTGACGGTCTGATTAAAGTGGAAATGCACTTCCTGCCCGACATCTACGTCGCCTGCGACGTGTGCAAAGGCAAACGCTACAACCGCGAAACTTTAGAGGTGCATTACAAACACAAAAACATCCACGAAATACTGGACATGACGGTGGAAGACGCACGCGCCTTCTTCGACCCCGTACCCGCCATCGCCCACAAACTGCAAATGCTCATGGAAGTCGGCCTCGGTTACATCAAGCTCGGCCAGAATGCGACCACCCTCTCCGGCGGCGAGGCGCAGCGCGTAAAACTCGCGCGCGAACTGTCACGCCGCGACACCGGCAACACCATGTACATTCTCGACGAACCCACCACCGGCCTGCACTTCCACGACATCGAACAACTGCTGCGCGTACTCCACCACCTGCGCGACCACGGCAACACCGTGGTGGTCATCGAGCACAACCTCGATGTCATCAAAACCGCCGACTGGATCATCGACCTCGGCCCCGAAGGCGGCGGCAAAGGCGGCCAGGTCATCGCCACCGGCACGCCTGAGCAGGTCGCCGCACAGCCCCACTCCTACACCGGCCAGTACCTGCTGCCCGTATTGCAACGCCACCACCCCATCAAATCTTCAAGCAAACTCAGTGAGGGATAACCCTGCGTGTGCAATGCCGGGCGAAAATAATTTGCAGACTATGGTAAACGCATCTTGGCAGTCTATTGATTTACAAGAATAAAATGAATTGGCTTGAATAATGATGCAAAACTATACATCATTTAGGGCGCCTATTTCTAGTTAGGCCTTACCAGAGAACACGGATGGTCAAAATTCCCACAGCGGTAAGAGCTGCACTCCTCGTTGGAGCTGCTGTCGCAGTGACGGCTTGTCGGGAGTCCGATGCCTCAAAGTCTGTTGCACTCAAAGATGAGGAACTCCGTCCAGTTGCTACATGGCAACAGGTTGGCGTCGTCAAAGACAATGAAATTACGCGGGTCTATGTAGTCAATTCGCGCAGCGGCCTTGTTTGTGAGCACGAGTACCTGGACTCGCCTACTAAACCAGGGCGAAGATTCAATGTGGTTAGTTGTTCGTTGCCTGATTCGTTCTACAGGTAACGGCCTAACAATTCCATTCAAGCCGAACAAACAAACGGGTCAAGTTCATTGTATGACTGTCTGAGGCAAGGTGTGTGATAGTCATACAATATAAATCAATAGGGTCAGACTCGATTGATATTTGATTGAGAACGCAGCCTTCTAACAGCCAACCCCACCCCTACCTTCCCCCTGAGAGGGGGAAGGAGTCTTCTCTGACTAGCAGCAGCGCCGTACACCATTCCACTTGCGTTCTTGTTCTTGTTTGAAGAATTCTCGGCGGCTTAAAATAATTTCATCGTGGTGTGCCTGCATGTGATGGGCGAGGTAACGCTCGTAGGCGTCATCGCCGCTTAATTGGCGCAGGAGACTTAGCAGCGATGAAAGTTTCTGTTTGAGCATATTCAGTCTCTCATCCAGTCTTCGACCTGGCGGCTCGGTATGTGCGGTGATTCGGTGACGGGCAGCACCGGCTTGCCTCTTGAGTGGCGGGCCACGACAAGCAGCATGTCGATCACTACAATCCATAACACTAGTATAAAGAATAGCGTCAGCCAGCCGTCCAGTTGCTGATTAAAGATGAGATACGGTGCGACGGCCGCCTTGTCCGGCGGCAACATTCCGCTCGCCAGTTTATTTGCTATGTCGTTGGCAGCAGCAAAGAAACCTATGCGCACGTCTTCACTCATGATCTTCTGCCACGCCGCACTGGTGGTGACCGTAACGATCCAGGCCAATGGTAAAGCCGTAATCCATGCGTATTTCAACTTGCCGGATTTAATCAAAATGCCGGTGCCCACCGAGAGCGCGATGCCTGCGAGCATTTGATTGGACATGCCGAACAAGGGCCATAGGATATTCACGCCGCCGTTGGGGTCGATCACACCGATATACAAAAAGTAACCCCACGCGGCGACGATCACGGCGCTGGTGAAAAGCACGGAGGGATACCATGATGTGCGCCCCATCGGTTTCCAGACATTGCCGAGCATATCTTGCAGCATGAAGCGCCCGACGCGCGTGCCGGCGTCGAGCGTGGTGAGTATGAACACCGCCTCGAACATGATGGCGAAGTGATACCACATGGCCAGCAGACCATCGCCGAAGGCGCTGCCGAAGATGACCGCCATGCCGACCGCGAGCGAGGGCGCGCCGCCGGTGCGCGCAAACAGCGTCGCCTCGCCCATCTGCCGCGCGAGTTCGTTCATCTGTTCCACCGTGACCGGGAAGCCCCATGAGGAAATCGTGGCCA
>CAWUTX010000088.1:0-31639 GCA_963925015.1 uncultured Gammaproteobacteria bacterium | reverse complement strand
CCATGCACCATCTCGGCGTACCGACTACCCGCGCCCTGTGCGTGGTGACCACCGGCGAAAGCGTCATGCGTGACATGTTCTATGACGGCAATCCGCGCCCCGAGCCCGGCGCCATCGTGTGCCGCGTGGCGCCGAGCTTTGCGCGTTTTGGCAATTTCGAAATTCTGGCGTCGCGCAAAGACATTGATCTGCTGCGCAAGCTGGTGGATTACACGCTGACCACAGATTTCCCCGATCTGGGCGCACCCGGCAAGGAAACTTACGTACGCTGGTTTCGCGAGGTCTGCACGCGCACAGCGGTGATGGTTGCACACTGGATGCGGGTGGGTTTCGTACACGGCGTGATGAACACGGACAACATGTCCATTCTCGGCTTGACGATAGACTACGGCCCCTACGGCTGGCTGGAAAATTACGATCCCGGCTGGACTCCCAATACCACCGACGCCCAGCACCACCGTTACTGCTTTGGCGCGCAGCCAGAGGTCGCGCTGTGGAACCTGGCACAATTGGGCAATGCGCTGATGCCGCTGCTGGAAGATGCAGTACCACTGGAAGAAGCACTAGCGGAATACAGCAAGAGTTTTGACGCACAGTGGCAACAGATGGTGGCGGAAAAACTGGGGTTCACGACTTTTCGTGCGCCGTCCCACGCTGAACTGATTGCAGAATTGCTGGAAGTGCTGCAACAGGTCGAAACGGACATGACCATTTTCTTTCGGCGCCTGGCCCTGCTTGACACTTCGCCCGCCGCGTCTGACGAAGCACTGCTCGCACCGTTCGCGGCGGCGTATTACCGGCCGGAAACGCTTAACGATACACAGCGCCAGCGCACGCTTCAGTGGCTGCGTCGCTACGCCGGTCAGGTGCGCGCGGAAGACGTGCCGCAACACGAACGCCGCGTACTAATGCAAAGCGTTAATCCCAAGTACGTGCTGCGCAATTACCTTGCGCAACTTGCCATCGATCGCGCCGAACAGAACGATTATGGACTCGTGAACGAACTGCTCGAGGCGCTGCGACGCCCCTACGACGAGCAACCGGATAAGGAGACCTTCGCGGCCAAACGTCCGGACTGGGCACGCCAGCGGCCCGGCTGCTCCATGTTGTCGTGCAGCTCATGATTAGCGGGAATCCGGCGCGCGCGATGTATAATCTGACCCTCAGCAGGATCAATGACCGAGTTTATCGCGTCCTGGCTGACCAGGATGAGCATCTGGGCAACCTGAAGTTTATTAACGGCGTATGGAAGTTCAAGGCTATCGGTTACGATGAGAATGGCGACGTCATTCCCGGCGGCGGGCCGCTGACTGACCGGCACAATACCACCTTCGACACTCTCGACGAGGCTCTGATTAACGCCCGGCTCGCCCCCGATTTGGGGGGCTGACGGTAGGTCGTTCGTCGCGGCGGTCAAGCGCGTGCGGGCCTACGCGATGGTGGATGACAACTTCTGGCATGAGAATTTCTGATATGAGCGAATTTAAGGGCATACCTATCCTAGATCTGGCGAGGCCGGTTAACCCGGCGGGATCAGTACAACCGCCAGCGCCTGTCCAGCCTGCAGCGCCGGCGCGCAGTGGAGAGAAATACCGCACGGATCAAGGCTACACTGCGGTCAAGGACGGCCTAACCGCCAAGGGCCCAGTCGATCGCGCCACGCTCACCGGTAAACCGCACTGGTTCAAGGTATCCATACCCAGCGGCGCGGTCTTCGAGTCCGTTCGGCAGATAGTGCGCCAGCATCGCTTGAGCACCGTGTGCGAAGAAGCGAAGTGCCCGAATATAGGCGAATGCTGGAGCGCGGGTACCGCGACGATCATGGTGATGGGGGCGGTCTGTACGCGCGCGTGTCGGTTCTGCGCTGTGGACACGGGTAACCCGCACGGTTGGCTCGACACGGAGGAACCGGCCAACGTGGCGCGCTCGGTAAGCCTCATGAAACTCAAGTACGTCGTGCTCACCTCGGTGGATCGCGACGATCTCCCCGACGGCGGTGCCGCACACTACGCGGCCTGCGTGCGAGCCATCAAAGCGGCGAATCCAGACACAGCGGTCGAAGCGTTGACGCCGGACTTCCAGGGCGTGCTCGCCGATGTCGAGACCGTGCTCGATTCAGGTCTTGAAGTCTTTGCGCAGAACGTTGAGACGGTGCGTCGGCTCACGTATCCGGTGCGAGACCCGCGCGCGGGCTACGAGCAGACGCTGAATGTCCTTGATCACGCCAAACGCTACCAGCCCTCGGTACTCACGAAGACCAGTCTCATGCTGGGACTCGGCGAGACGGACGAGGAGATCATCGAGACCATGGACGATCTACGGCGCATCAACGTCGACATCCTGACGCTCGGCCAGTACCTGCGCCCGACGTTGAATCACTTGCCCGTCGAGCGCTTCGTGCCGCCGCAGGAGTTCGAGCAGTATCGCGAATGGGGTCTTGCGCGCGGTTTCCTCGAGGTGGTTTCCGGGCCCCTGGTGCGTTCGAGCTATCGCGCCGAGCGCGTGCTCGAACGCAATAACGCGGGACTGGGAGCAAAGGAGGCAATCCCTGACGCCTCCCCAAATTTCGCGATGACAATGCAGCCACTTACGCCATAATCGTGGATATAATCAGTGCGTCCATGGCGAGCTTTTTGATTCCTTCACTCTGACCAATAGCTCGCCTAAAAAGGTCGCTAGCGTAAGTCCTCAATCAATCGGAGGCTATGAAGCGGCAGTGCGGGGTAGGCAACTGGAGCCTCGACGACTACGGACACCTTACCTGCTCCGCAATTCATCATTTTGGAGAATAAACACATGATTCAAGAAACTATTGGCAGAATCGAAGACAAAATAAAAAAAACCAAGCTGATACATGAAGAGAATAAGGACGAGCTGCTGCATCTGGTGGCAGAGCTAAAGAGTGAAGTAACGGCACTTTCCAAAACACATCCGGAACAAGCTGAAAGCATTGCCGGATTTGCCGATCTTTCCGCGCATGAGGCCGTGAGAGATGTGAAAAACCCGCACCTGTCCGAGCTGTCCACCGAAGGACTGCTTGCCTCTGTCCGTGAGTTTGAACAAACCCATCCGCGACTGGTTAATATTGTTAATCTCATCAGCAACACCCTGTCCAATATGGGAATTTAAGCCATTAGAAAATATAAACAGGTTTTTAATGCTTCGTAACCCGACGGCCGAAAGCTTCTTTGGGATCATCAAGGTTCTGGGCACATTCAACTTGCAGTCAAGACAACAAGACGCGCGGCATAATCACCGCTCTGCTGGTGTCGCTGTTTTAATCCCGGTGCTGTATTTGCTTTGGAAAAGCCGTAAACTCAGCTAGGATAATGCGCGCCGTTTCCTTGCCGGGTCGCGCTGGGTAGTATTCATCATTGGAGTTTTGCAAGAGGGTCAGGGTAGCCATGATTGTAAAGTTTTATTGGATCGCTGGAGGCGTCGCCCGGGCGCGGGCGCATGACACGGGAGACTATCATGTTTCGACTGCTGCGCTATTTTTCTATCGCGAGCCTGGTCTCGCTGGTAATAACAACTGTTATTCTCGGCGCGCTCTACCGGCAGATTGCGACAAGTCATCTGCTTGACATTGGCGAGAGCCACAACATTGCGCTGACGCAAAATTTCGCCAACACCCTTTGGCCCCAGTTCCGCAGTTTCGCCCATGCGGCGCAGAGTCTCGACGCCGAAACTCTGCGCCGCGATCCCAATATAGCCAAGATACACCAAGGCGTGCTTGAAGCGATGCGCGATACCCATGTGGTCAAGGTGAAGATCTACCAACTCGACGGGCGTACGCTGTTCTCGACGGAGCCGAAGCAGATCGGCGAGGACAAGAGCTACAACGCCGGTTTTCTCTCGGCGCGCCAGGGGCGGCCGATGAGCGAGACCACCCACCGCGACAAGTTCAGCGCCTTCGACCGGGAGATCGTAGACCGCGATATGCTGTCGAGTTACGTCGCGCTACGCCGCAGCGTGGACGCGCCCATCGAAGGCGTGCTGGAGATCTACACCGACGTCACAGGCTTGCTGGGGAGCATCGCCAAGAAAGAACGTCTTGCCACCCTGAGCGTGGCTGCGGTGCTGGCCCTGCTCTATGGCATCCTGTTCTTCATCGTCAGGCACGCCGACGGCATCATCAAGAGGCTGCAGTACGAGCAGCAACGCCGCACCGAGCAACAAATCGAACACATGGCCTACCACGATGCAATGACGGGTTTGCCCAACCGTGTGCTGCTACAGGATCGGATCAAGCAATCGCTGATTTCGGCGGAGCGCAGCGGCAATAAGCTCGCCGTGCCTTTTCTCGATCTCGACCATTTCAAAATCATCAACGATTCCCTGGGCCACCACATCGGCGACCAGGTGCTGCAAACCGTGGCGAAGCGGTTGGCACTCTGCCTGCGCAAAGGTGACACCATCGCACGCGTCGGCGGCGACGAGTTCGTTTTGAGTTTGCCCGACATCCAGCCCAACGCGAACCTGCTCCAGATTGTCCGGAAGCTGATCGACGCCACCGCCCTGCCCATCGAGGTCGCGGGGCAAAAGATTCACATCACGGCGAGCGTAGGCATCGCCATCTATCCCGGTCACGGGCAAGACGTGGAGACGCTGATGCGCCATGCTGACACGGCAATGTACAGCGCCAAGCAACTCGGCCGCAACCAGCACCAGATGTTCGCCGAGCACATGGATGTGCGGGCGCAGCAGCAGCTGACCATGGAGAGAGAAATGCGGAGCGCCTTCGAGGAGGATGGGTTTGTGCTCCATTACCAGCCCATCGTCACCATCGAGTCAGGCGTGATCGTCGGCGCCGAGGCGCTGCTGCGCTGGCCAAATGCTCACAGGGCCTGGATTTCACCGGCGGAATTTATCCCTGTAGCCGAGGAAAGAGACTTCATCGTAGTGCTCGGCGAATGGGTGCTGCGCACCGCCTGCGCACAGAACAGGGCATGGCAGAACGCCGGGTTCCAGCCCGTGTATGTCGCGGTCAACCTTTCGGCGCGCCAGCTCAGGCAGCCGGATTTGATCGAGGTGGTGGCGGGGATACTGAAGGAAACCGGCCTCGACCCCGCCTATCTCAAGCTGGAATTGACTGAAAGCCAGATTATGCAGAACGTGGCGGCGGCCACCGACACGCTGATCAGGCTCAAGGCGATGGGGGTAAGGTTATCTATCGACGATTTCGGCACCGGCTATTCCTCGCTTGCCTACCTGAAGCGCTTTCCGATCGACACGCTCAAGATCGACCAGTCGTTCGTGCGCGACATCACCACCGATCCGGATGATGCGGCAATCTCCAAGGCCATCATCTCCATGGCGCACGCTATGGGACTCACGGTGATCGCCGAGGGGGGTGGAAACCGAGGGTCAGAAATCCTTACTCAGCGCGCACGGTTGTGACGAGATGCAGGGCTATTTGTTCAGCAGGCCGGTGCCGACGGAGGAATTCGAAACCCTGCTTCATGGAGCGGCGCCGCCTGCATCGAAGCCCAATTAGAGATCAGCAATTTAACGCATGAGATCGCAGCGCCAGCAAGCCGCACAAGTAGCGTATCCAACGAAATCAAAGATCGGCACAGCTTGGGTGGAGTGCGGCTTGAATCGGGTGAATATTGCAATGCAAGACCCGGCCCTTGGAATTCTTTTTCTCACCCCTGCGCGGATCAGGCGATCGGGTCGATATCCACCTTCAGATGACTCAGCTTGTGATAGAGCCGGCGCCGATTGCGAATCGGCCACCAGTCGTAGAGGAATATCTGGATCGGCCGCCACATCGCCACCCAGCCGCTGATGAGCAGCCCCTCCTGGACGATGTCATGGAGCATGCCGTCGCTGATGGGCGCGATCAGGGCCCGCGCGCTGATACAGGCGAACAGGAACAGCAATCCGATAACGACGCTTGCGCGGCCCTGGCGGAGCTTCTGGCGCAGCTCGCGATCCGCCACCTCGGTCTGGCATTCGAAGAAATTGCGGATCGCCTAGCCGATGCTCTCGCTCGACTCCTGGGTCACCGCCTCGGGCGGCAGATGCAGGTGCAGCCGCAACGGCGTCTTCAGCGGAAATTCGCGCGCGGTGCCGACGATGTACTCCACCGCATCGTCGTCCAGATCCTTCTCGTGAAACGGCGAGGGATCCAGCAAGTTGAACAACTGCATGACGCTGTGCAGCTTCAACTCAATCAGGATGCTCTCGCCGTGCTTGCGGTAGCGGGACTCGATGCCTTTGGTGCGGGTCATGATCGTACCTGTTGATGAACCACGCTGGCTGGCGCCGCCTAGGCCGGCAGCGCGTGACCGGCATAGAGCGCGCGGACGAAAGACATCAGGTTCATTACATGACTATCATATAGATACCTGCAAGGATTACACGGTTCATGCAGTCATACAATGAACTTGATCCTTTGCAAGGCATGACCCCTGCGGCGGTGTGTCACGCGACGGTCACGGCCTTTTCCAGGTAGACATCCTGTATCGCGTGCAACAGCTCTACGCCGTCCTTCAGAGGTTTCTGGAACGCCTTGCGCCCGGAGATCAGGCCCATGCCGCCTGCGCGTTTGTTGATGACGGCGGTGCGCACCGCTTGCGCCAGATCGTTTTCGCACGATGCGCCGCCGGAGTTGATCATGCCAGCGCGCCCCATGAAGCAGTTCGCCACCTGGTAGCGGGTGAGGTCTATGGGGTGGTCTGAGGTGAGTTCGGAGTAGACCTTCTTGTGTGTCTTGCCGAAATTGAGCGCGGTGAAGCCGCCGTTATTCTCCGCCTGTTTCTGCTTGATGATGTCGGCCTCTATCGTTACGCCGAGATGGTTGGCTTGGCCGGTGAGGTCGGCGGAGAGGTGATAGTCCACGCCGTCTTTTTTGAAGGCGCTGTTGCGAAGATAGCACCACAGGACGCAGACCATGCCGAGGTGGTGGGCGTGACGGAAGGCCTTGGTGATTTCCTGAATCTGGCGATGTGATTCTTCGGAGCCAAAGTAAATGGTCGCGCCGACGGCACACGCGCCCATTTCCCAGGCCTGCTCGACGTCGGCGAATAAAATCTGGTCGTAGGAGTTCGGGTAGGTCAGGAATTCGTTGTGATTGATTTTGACGATGAATGGAATTTTGTGCGCATATTTGCGCGCCACCGAGCCCAGCACGCCGAGCGTGGAGGCGACCGCATTGCAGCCGCCCTCGATGGCGAGCTTGACGATATTTTCCGGGTCGAAATAGTCCGGGTTGGGCGCGAAGGAGGCGCCTGCGGAGTGCTCGATACCCTGATCCACCGGCAGCAGCGAGAGGTAGCCCGTGCCCGCAAGGCGGCCGTGGTTGAATATCGAGTGCAGGTTGCGCAGCACATTGCCGTTGCGGTCCGAACCCGTGTGGACGCGTTCGACGAAATCAGGCCCCGGCAGATGCAGTTTATTGCGCGGGATGGTTCTGCATTCGTGTTTCAGCAGCGAGTCTGCTTCCTTGCCCAAAAGTTGGCTGATACGATCGATCATGCGGACACCTCGCTGTGGGCAAACAAAATCCGTTTGCTCACCCTACATGATATGGCGCCTTCGGGCGGGGTTATTTTGCGCAGCTGAGGACGGAATCTTGCGTGATGGCCTGTGTGCCTATGTAGTAGGTGTTTTGGTAGGTCTGATACTGCTGTAAACCCCGCAGCCCGACAGCAATCACCAACACGAGGATGATTGCCCGCTGGTTCCGGGTAAGGGAGGGGGGCACTGGAAATATGGGTGAAGGTCTGGGTGGGCATAGCTCACCCCCTGCAGGGTTTAGCTTGGCCATACTACCCCTCATCCTTGAGTCGCTCAAGCACTGGGAGGGTCACGCAGCGAGAGGCGGCTCATCCATCAGCGCCACCTGCTCGCGCAGTTCGAGGATGCGATCCTGCCAGTAGCGCTGGGTGTTGAACCAGGGGAAGGCGGCGGGGAAGGCGGGGTCGTCCCAGCGCCGGGCCAGCCACGCCGAGTAGTGAATCAGGCGCAGCGTGCGTAGCGCCTCTACCAGATACAGCTCACGCGCATCGAAGTCGCAGAAATCCTCGTAGCCGACGAGCACGTCGCCGAGCTGGCGCTGCATCGAGTAACGCTCGCCCGAAAGCAGCATCCACAAGTCCTGCACGGCGGGCCCCATGCGGCTGTCATCGAAGTCGACGAAATGCGGGCCGTCAGCGGCCCACAGCACATTGCCGGCATAGCAGTCGCCGTGCAGGCGCAAGATACGCACCTCGCCGGCGCGCGCATAACAGCGTCGGACGCCGTCCAACGCTTGCGTCACAACGCTTTTCCATGCATCCATGAGATCGGTGGGTATGAAGCCGTGTGCGAGCAGGTAATCACGCGGCTCTACGCCGAAGCTCGTGATATCCAGTGTGGGCCGGGTAAGAAACGGTCGCACCGCGCCGACCGCGTGGATGCGCCCGATAAAACGGCCCATCCATTCAAGGGTGGTGGGATCATCGAACTCCGGCGCACGGCCGCTTTGTCGTGGGTAAACGGCGAAACGAAAGGCACCAAAGGTGTGCAGTGTTTGTCCGCTTAGGGGCAGGGGTGCAACGACCGGAATCTCGTGCTCGACAAGTTCCTGCACGAACGCATGCTCTTCCAGAATGGCGGCGTCAGACCAGCGTCCGGGACGATAAAACTTCGCCACCGTCGGCGGGCCTTCGTCCATGCCGACTTGATAGACGCGGTTTTCGTAGCTGTTAAGGGCGAGCAGGCGACCGTCGCCCCTCAATCCCACACTTTCCAGCGCATCGAGCACGCAGTCCGGCGTGAGCACCGCATAGGGCGTGGTTTCTGTTGTTTCCATGCGGCATTATCGTTGGTTTTTTAAAGAAAGGGGATGTGAGGTGTCGAAAAGGCTGATTAGGCAAACTTGTTGGCGGAAGCCTGGTGAGACGTATGCTCTATATTATTTAACATAATATATATTATACGAATAATAAATTATAACTAAATTAATATAAACAATAACTAGCAGGTAATATTAAAAAGTATTATAAAGTTATCAGAGGTGGCCTCTTCGACTGTGGATAGTGGGATATTGCGCACTTCTGCAATGCGCTCGGCGACATGGCGCACATAGGCGGGCTGGTTGGTCTTGCCCCGTTTCGGAACCGGGGCGAGATAAGGGGAATCGGTTTCTATCAACATGCGGTTCAGCGGCACACGCGCGGCGACGTCACGCAGGGTGTGGGCGCTGTTGAAGGTAACGATGCCGGAAAACGAGATGTAGAAGTTGAGGGCCAGCGCCGCCTGGGCCATTTCCCAGTCCTCGGTAAAGCAGTGGATCACGCCGCCTGCCCGCTCGGCGCCTTCTTCACGCAGGATACGCACGGTGTCTGTCTTGGCTTCGCGGCTGTGCACGATGAGTGGCTTGCCGACACGCAGTGCAGCACGAATATGGGTGCGGAAGCGCTCCTGCTGCCAGCCAACGTCACCCTTGCAGTGGAAGTAGTCGAGACCGGTCTCGCCGATGGCGACGATCTTGGGGTGCTGCGCCAGCGCGACAAGCTCATCCACTGTCGGCTCATGACAGTCGCGTTCGTCGGGGTGTACGCCGACAGAGGCATATATGAAGGGATATTGTTCGGCGATAGCGAGTACCGCTGGAAAGGTTTCGAGGTTCACGCACACACTCAGCAGGTGCTCTACGCCCTGCTGCCGTGCGTTCTGGAGGACATGATCGAGATCGCCACCCAGCGCGCCAAAATCGAGCCGGTCGAGGTGGCAGTGCGAGTCAATCAGCATACCCTTGCCCTACAGGGTATTGGTTGCACGCTCGGCCTGTAGTAGGCCGGCGAGATAGCCCTCAATCTTGTTGCGCGTGGCGCCGCCGTCTATCTCGCTAAACTGCACGCCGATGCCGGCGGGGCGATTTCCCTGTGCTCCTTTGGGGGTGAGCCAGACGATGCGGCCGGCGACAGGCAGTTTTTCTGTCTCATCCATCAGCGTGAGCAGAATAAATACCTCGTCACCCAACTGGTAGACCTTGGCGCTGGGAATGAACATCCCGCCGTTCTTGATAAACGGCATGTAAGCGGCGTATAGCGCGCCCTTGTCCTTGAGTGACAGCGACATGATGCCCTGTCGTCCCATCGCAGGGGGTGCGGATTTTGGTACTTCAGCCATGTGCCCTACTCTACGCTGATAATCTTAATAAACTATAACAAGAAATCGTGCCCATGCACTAATAATCAAGCAGACTGGGATGACGCCGCAGTGTTGTCCACCGCCCAGCCGATCAGGGCATCTTCCAGTAGAGACTGAGGATTTACCTGGGTCGACAGCAGCCGTAGCGTATCCTGCGTCCGCTCCAGATGGCGGTAAAGCACGCTCAGTTCCGTCCGTTTTGAAATACGTTGGAGCTGGGCATTCATGTCCGGATTTTTAAGGCGCGGTGGATGCGACGCTGATTTCAAACGAATCATGTCTGCAATATAACCGAACAGCCACTCGACACAATCCGTGGCGCCCCACTCCACCCACGCTGCCGCGCGGGCGACCGGATCGGCCAGCCCGCGTTGCAAGCCATCGAGGTCTTCGAGCATGGCGGCACGATGCAGCGGCATGCCGTTGTGCGCAAGCGCAATCGCCTTGAGTGGCGCACCACCGGCAAGCGCGAGGAGTTGCGCCGCGTCGTGCGCAGTGCCCAGACGCTCACGCAACCATGACAGCGCGAGATCAGGCGGTGGTAATGTGAAATTAATCCGCTGGCAGCGGCTGCGTACCGTGGCCGGCAGCGCGGCGGGGCGGCTCGTGATCAGCATCAGCAGCGTATGTGCCGACGGCTCTTCGAGCGTTTTGAGCAGAGCGTTGGCGGCGGCGGTATTCATGCGGTCGGCAGGCCACAGGGCGGCGATTTTGTACCCCTCGCCGTGACTCTTGAACGCGAGCGACGCGTTCAATTCACGTATCCGGTCAATGACGATGGATTTGCTCTCCTCCGCCGGCGTGATCGGCTGGTAGTCGGGATGCGTGCCCGCCCGAAACAGCAGGCAGGGACGGCACGTCTGACACGCCTGACCATCGGGGGCAGGCTGCGCGCACAACAGTGCCTGTGCGAAGGTGGCGGCAAAGTGTTGCTTGCCCACTCCGCGCATGCCGCATAACAAGAGCGCGTGTGGCAGCCGCCCGCTCGCTCGCCACACCAGCATCTCCTGCCAGCGCGCGTGCTGCCAAGGCAGGATTTTCCCGGCGTTGCCGGGGGTTGTCCCGGAGGTTATGCCGGAGGGTATATCAGTCACGTGTGATCGCGTCCAGCGCTTGGGCGATCTGCGCCTGCACAGCTGGCAATTCCTGAGCGGCGTCAATCACGCGGTAGCGCTCTGGGTGCAGCGCCGCCTGCTGCAAATAGTTGGCGCTCACGCGTTCGAAAAATGCGAGCTGCTCGCTCTCGAAGCGGTCGCGCGTCGCGTTGCGCCTTCCGGCACGTTCCAGCCCGAGCGCGGGGGGCAGATCAAGCAGCAGCGTGAGATCTGGTCGCAGAGTGCCTTGCAGCCATTCTTCAAGTTGCGCGATGCGTTCTTCCGCGATGCCACGCCCGCCGCCCTGGTAGGCATAAGTCGCCTCGGTGAAGCGGTCGCACAGCACCCACTGCCCGGCGTCGAGTGCGGGGCGAATCACGCGCGCGAGGTGTTCGGCGCGCGCGGCAAACATCAACAACAGTTCGGTGTCCACGGCCATGCCGTCATTGCGATGACTGAGCAGCACGTCACGTATCTGTTCGCCGAGCGGCGTGCCGCCGGGTTCGCGTGTCACCACGACGTTCTTTTTTGCATTCAGCAGGCGCTGTTTGATAAAGGCGATATTGGTGCTCTTGCCCGCGCCCTCAATACCCTCCACCGTGATGAAACGTGCGGTCATTATTGTTGTGCCTCTGTCGTACGGCGAGTACCGCCGAGTTGATATTTGAATACGGCGCGATTGTGCTGCCCAAGCGTCGCGGAAAACACGTGGCCGCCGTCACCACGCGCGACAAAGTAAAGCGCGTCACCGGGCTTCGGATGCAGCACGGCATGAATGGCGTCGATGCCTGGCATGGCGATGGGAGTGGGCGGCAGTCCGGTGCGTATGTAGGTATTGTAAGGCGTATCGGACTGAAGATCACGGCGCCGCAGGTTACCGTCAAATGACGGCCCCAGACCGTAGATCACTGTCGGGTCGGTTTGCAACCGCATGCCCATCTGCAAACGCCGTACAAACACGCCCGCAATCAGCGGCCGTTCGCTCGCAAGCCCGGTTTCCTTTTCCACGATGGAGGCCAGCGTCAATGCTTCATCGGGCGTGCGCAGCGGCAACCCTGCGCTGCGCTTCTGCCACGCCTGCTGCAGGCGCTGATCCATGGCGCGGTAGGCGCGTTGCAGGAATGCGACGTCGGTGGTATCTTTCGGAAAGTGATAGGTGTCTGGATAAAAGCGCCCTTCCGGATGCTGCCCTGCAAAACCCAGCTTCGCCATGATCTCGCGCTCGTCCAAGCCGGACAGCGTGTGGCTCAATTTTTCATGCCGCTCTATCGCGTCCATCAACTGACGGAAGGTCCAGCCTTCTACCAGCGTGAGCGCATACTCGATCACCTTGTCACTGGCCAGCTGATCCAGCAGTTGTGACGGCGTGGTGCCGGGCGCCAGCGTGTACTCGCCCGCGCGGACGTTACGGCCCTTATCCTGCAAATACGAAAGCCAGACGAGGTATGAGGCCTGCGACAACACTCCACGTTGCTGCAAATCGTGTGCGATTTTTTTCAGTGTCATGCCGGGAGCAACTTCATAGCTCATGTTGCTACTCCCCGTGTTGAGGGGTGTGGTAGTAAAGCGGTGATACTCCATGCCGCCCCATGCGATTGCAAGAATCACAATGGCCAGCAACGCCAGGCTGATCGATTTCAACAGGTGTCTTAACATGGGTGCATGACCTCATTGACGCGGATAGCGATGCGACGCGTGAGCGGCCAGGATATGAGGTGAACGCCATCGATCTCACGCACCGGCCACACGCCGATCAAACTATTACACAAGAATACTTCGTGTGCATTTTTCACATCGCTTAAAGTGAGGTCGGTGATTGCGCACTCCAGCGACCACTCTCCGGCCAGCTCCATTATCAAGCCGCGTACTATGCCGGCGATACCGCAGCGCGATAGGTCCGGCGTATATAATTTTCCGTCACGCACCACAAACACATTGCTCATGGTGCCCTCGATGACGCAGCCCGCAGTATCCAGCATCAGGCCCTCGGGAATATCAGCGTCGCTCCATTCATTGCGTGCCAGCACCTGTTCGAGGCGGTTCAGGTGCTTGATGCTGGCCAGCGCGGGGTTGAGGCCGAGACGCGTGGCACACACGCGCACGCGCACGCCGTGTTGCACAAATTCTTCGGGCCACGACGGCCACGGATGCAGCGCCAGTATACGAGTTGCAGGCACGGGCGTGGTCACACGATAGCCGCGCGCGCCTACGCCGCGCGTGATGATAATCTTGAGCACGCCTTGCGCTGTGCTGCTTGAAGTACAGACCCGGCGCGCCTCGGCTTCGAGCAGCGCGCTATCGGGCGGCGTGATGCCCAGACGTGCGCAGCCCGCAGACAAGCGCTGCATATGCCTGTCCCACAACAGCGGCGCACCTTCACGCACCGCCAGCGTCTCAAATACGCCGTCGCCGTAATGCAGGCCGCGATCCTGCCCACTGACCGCTGTTCCCGTCTCGCCGTTGATGAGCATCATGGCTCGCTGCCCAGCGCCCGCAGCAGGCCACGCGCCTTGGCGCGCGTCTCTTCCAGTTCGCGTTGCGGACTGGAATCGGCGACGATACCGGCGCCGGCGCGTAGGCTGATGTCGTCGCCCTCTTTAATCAAGGTGCGTATCAATATGTTGAAATCCATGTCGCCGTCGAGGTTAAGGTAACCCATGGCCCCGGTGTACGCGCCGCGCGGTTCGCGCTCCAGCTCGGCGATGATCTCCATGCAGCGCACCTTGGGGCAGCCGGTGATGGTGCCACCGGGAAACACCGCGCGCAACACCTCGCCCGGCGTGGTGCCTGGGCGCAGTTCGCCACGCACATCGGAGACAATATGATGCACGTGCGCGTAGCTTTCGACGCTCATCAACTCGTCCACCCGCACACTCCCCGGCACGCACACGCGTCCCAGATCGTTGCGTTCGAGATCAATCAGCATGACGTGCTCGGCGCGCTCCTTGGGGTGTGCGAGCAATGCGGCCGTATCGAGATCGTCGCTGCTGTAATTTTCCTGCCGTGGCCGCGTACCGGCGATAGGACGGGTTTCGACCACGTCGCCGCGCACCTGCACCAGGCGCTCCGGTGACGAGCTGATGATGGCGCTCGGGCCATGGCGCGCAAGACCGGCGAAGGGCGCCGGATTATATTCGCGCAAGCGCCGGTAAATTTGGGCGACGTCGATGGACGCATGACATCGTCCGCGCCATAGCCGCGACAGATTCACCTGAAACACATCGCCCTCGCGGATATAGTGCAGGATGCGTTCAACGCCGTCGAGAAACTCCTGCGGTGCATCTTCCTGTAACGTGATTCCGGGCCAGGCCAGCGGCGCTGAGCCCGCACCCTCTTCAAGCGCGAAGATATCCTCGCGCATGCGTGCAAGCAAATCCTCGCTGCCCGGCTCGGCGATCAAGTGAATGCTTTGGGTGAGGTGATCGCGAACGATCGCGGCTGGGATGCGCGTGGCAAACGCCACCGGTAATCCGGAGCGTATCCCAGGCAAACCCAGGCTGAGTTCGATCTGCGCGGCGAGCTCGTAACCGAGATAGACAAACCAGCCGCCGCGAAATGGCAGCGCCGATGCGGCCATGTCGTGGGGCTGTTGCTCCGTTGACCACCAGCGATCCAGTTGCGCGAGGAAATCCGTGTCCTCAACAGCCGGGCCACGCAACGTGATTAGATCGGCAAGCTCCAGCGTGGCGCCAGGGAAAGCGAACAGGATGTCATAACGCGCTGCCGGTGTCCCGTGCACCACGCTCTCCAGCAAATAGGGATAGCGCGCGGGATTGAGGGCGTGCAGCGCCAGCAGATCGCAATCGGGCGCGCAGTGATCGGCCATCATTGCCAGACCGCTGACGAAACTCAGCGCAGCCGGTTGAACACCAGCGTGCAGTTGGTGCCGCCGAAGCCGAATGAGTTTGACAGCACCGCATCGATCTTCATCTGCCGTGCGCTGTGCGGCACATAATCCAGATCGCACTCCGGATCGGGCGTCAACAGGTTGATCGTCGGCGGCGCCACCTGGTCGCGCAGCGCGAGCACACTGAACACCGCCTCGATGCCGCCCGCCGCGCCGAGCAGATGGCCGGTCATGGACTTGGTGGAGCTGACCGCCACCTTGTAGGCATGCGCGCCAAAGGCGCTTTTGATCGCAAGCGTCTCGGCCTTGTCACCCGCCGACGTGGAGGTGCCGTGCGCATTGATATAATCGACTGCTTCCGGCGCGAGGTGTGCATTGCGCAGCGCGTGCTGCATGCAGCGTTTGGCTCCCTCCCCGCCTTCTGCGGGCAGCGTCATGTGGTAGCCGTCGCCGCTCATGCCGTAGCCGGTAAGTTCGGCGTAAATCCTTGCGCCACGGCGTTTGGCGTGTTCGTACTCTTCCAGCACCAGCACGCCGGCACCATCGCCCAGCACGAAACCGTCGCGCTCCTTGTCCCACGGCCGGCTCGCGGTGACAGGGTCATCGTTACGCGTGGACAGCGCGCGCGCAGCGCAGAAGCCGCCGAGGCCGGTGGGCGAGGTCGCCATCTCGGCGCCGCCCGCAATCATGACATCGGCGTCACCGTACTCGATGATGCGCCCCGCCTCGCCGATGTTGTGCGAGCCGGTGGAGCACGCGGTGACGATGGCGATGTTCGGCCCCTTCATGCCGTACATGATGGAGACGTGGCCGGAGATCATGTTGATGATATTGCTCGGCACGAAGAACGGCGAAATCTTGCGCGGCCCGCCTTCGAGATAGGCGCTGTGGCCCTTCTCAATACCGGGCAGCCCGCCGATGCCGGAGCCGATGGCGACGCCGATGCAGTCGGCGTTTTCTTCGGTGACGGTGAGGCCTGCGTCCTCAACCGCCTCCTTCGCCGCCGCGATGCCGTAATGGATGAACGGATCCATCTTTTTGACATCCTTGGCGGGCATGTAGTGCGCAGGATCGAAATTCTTCACGCTGCCACCAAAACGGGTCGGAAAGGCCGTGACATCGAAATGGGTAATCGGGCCGATGCCGCTCTGGCCGGCCAGGATGTTGGCCCAGGATTCCTTTACCGTAAGGCCGACCGGCGACACCATGCCGAGCCCCGTGACCACCACGCGACGCTGACTCACGCTAGACCTCGTGTATCAAGAATAAAAACAAAGGCCGCACCACTGGAGATGGAGCGGCCTCGATAACGGACGGGTATCCTAGGCAGTGGCGGATTGGGACTTGATGTAATCAACGGCCTGCTGGACGGTAGTGATCTTTTCAGCGGACTCATCCGGTATCTCGCATTCGAACTCTTCTTCGAGCGCCATCACCAGCTCCACGGTGTCGAGGGAATCTGCACCAAGATCATCGACAAAGGAAGACTCGTTGCTGACCTCTTCTTCTTTGACCCCTAATTGCTCAATAACAATTTTCTTGACGCGTTCTTCGACGGTGTTCATGACGGATACATCCTCCCAACATTGATGAAATAGTCTGAATCGCTGGCGGTATTTTATTGGAAACCGGCTGATTAGGCCACAACCACTTCCAACATAATGATATTAAAAGAAAAAGAAACCTGGACGGCGGGCCTTTAGGTCATATACATTCCGCCGTTCACGTGCAGCGTCTCGCCGGTGATGTAACCCGCCAGCGGCGAGGCCAGAAAGGCGACCACGGCGGCAATTTCCTCCACGCTGCCCAAGCGCTTGAGCGGTATCTGCTGCAACAGCGCGGCGCGCTGCTCTTCCGCCAGCGCACGCGTCATATCGGTGTCGATAAATCCCGGCGCGACCGCGTTCACGGTGATACCACGCGACCCCACCTCACGCGCCAGTGCCTTGGTAAAGCCGAGAATGCCGGCCTTGGCGGCGGCGTAATTGGTCTGCCCCGCATTACCGGCGGCGCCCACCACTGACGAGATGCTGATAATGCGCCCGCGCCGCGCCTTCATCATCGCGGGCAGGCAGGCCTTGGACAGACGATACACCGAACTCAGGTTGGTGGCGATGATCTCCTCCCAATCGCTGTCCTTCATGCGCATCAGCAGACCGTCGCGGGTAATGCCGGCATTATTGACGAGTATGGAGGGCGCGCCGAAGGCCGGCTCTATCACGGCGAGCAGCGCGGCTATAGAGGCCGGATCGGTTACGTTAAGCACATAGCCTGAACCTTTAATTTCTTTTACTTTCATTACATTACTGATTAAATCTGCACCACTTTGTGAAGTTGCGGTACCGATCACCACCGCCCCCTGCCGCCCCAGCTCAAGCGCAATGGCCTGGCCGATGCCACGGCTTGCGCCGGTCACCAGAGCGATTTCATTGTTTAAGTGCATATGAGTTTCTCCTTAAGCCACGGCAGCCAGCGCGGCATCGAGCGTCGCCGGATCGTACAGCGACAGCATCCTCATCTCGGGTGCGATGCGCTTGTTCAGCCCCGCAAGCACCTTGCCCGGCCCGCATTCAATCAGCGCGTCCACGCCCTTCTGCGCCAGCGCCTGTATTACCTCGACCCAACCCACGGGCTGATACATCTGGCGCGTGAGTCCGTCGCGGATGGATGCAGCGTCGCTATAAACCGCAACATCGACGTTATTGATTACAGGAATGCGCGGCGTCTGAAACACAGTGTTGCGCAGGCGTGCGCCGAGCTGCTCCGCCGCAGGCCGCATCAACGCACAGTGCGACGGCACGCTCACCGGCAGCAACACGGCACGCTTGGCGCCCGCCTGCTTGGCGAGTTCCAGTGCGCGCGCGACGGCGGCGCTCTCCCCCGCCACCACTACCTGCCCCGGCGAATTGAAATTGACCGCCTCGACTACCGCTCCTTGGGCGGCCTCAGCACACACGGCGCGCACCTTGGCGTTATCAAGACCCAGGATCGCAGCCATGGCGCCGCTGCCTTTCGCCACCGCCGCCTGCATGAATTCGCCGCGCCGGGCGACGAGATCGACGGCGTCGGTAAACTCCAGCGCCCCGGCGCAGACCAGCGCCGTGTACTCGCCCAGGCTGTGACCCGCCAGATAGGCGGGCTGGACACTACCGCGCGCCTGCCAGACACGCCATGCAGCGACCCCTGCGGCGAGCATCGCGGGCTGCGTTTTGCAGGTGAGGTTCAAATCCGCTTCCGGCCCTTGCTGCGCCAGCGCCCACAGGTCATAGCCCAGCACGTGCGAGGCCTCAGCGTAGGTCGCCTCTACTTGAGGATAGCTGTGCGCCAGTTCCGCCAGCATGCCGACAGACTGTGAACCTTGGCCGGGAAAGACAAATGCGAGTGTCATGGCGTAAAAATGCGTCTTTTGCTCCAATACTGTTGCAGCTTCGCCAATTTACCATTGGGCTGCTCACATACTAACGTGTATGCTGTGCTGTTAAGGGAAGAGCGGCAGCGAAGGGTTCTACGAATGTCGCGGGCGCAGGACGCGCAGGAGCGGCCGCTGCTCGACGGCGCTGCGCCTTGTCTTGAAGCAAAAGCCATCATTTTTAGAAGTGCCCGCTTAATACTTCAACAACGCCGAGCCCCAGGTGAAACCCGCGCCGAACGCCTCCAGCAGCAAGGTGTCGCCACGCTGGATGCGTCCGTCGCGTACGGCAACGTCGAGCGCGAGCGGCACCGAGGCGGCAGAGGTGTTGCCGTGCTTGTCCACGGTGACCACCACGCGTTCCATCGGCATGCCGAGTTTTTTGGCGGTGGCGCTGATGATGCGGATGTTGGCCTGATGCGGGATGAGCCAGTCCACATCGGATTTCTGCAGCTGATTCGCCGCCAGCGTTTCATCCACAATGCGATCCAGCGTGTTCACCGCCATCTTGAAGACTTCATTGCCCTGCATGGTGACATAGGCGCCGTTGGGAGCGTCAGCGATGTCCTCTGTGGTGAGTAAATGATGATAGTGGCCGTCGGCGTGCAGGTGCGTGGACAAAATGCCCGGCTCGCTCTCCGCCTGCACGATCACCGCACCCGCACCGTCGCCGAACAACACGCAGGTGTTGCGATCCCTCCAGTCCACGATGCGCGAAAAAATCTCGGCCCCGACCACCAGCGCGCACTGCGTTGAACCGCTGCGGATGAATTTATCGGCGATGCCCAGTGCATAGACGAATCCGGTGCAAGCCGCCTGCACGTCAAACGCCGCGCCGCCACGGATACCCAGACGCTGCTGTAACAGACACGCGGTGCTGGGAAAGAGTTTATCAGGTGTGGTGGTAGCGACGATGATGAGATCAATGTCCGCAGGCTGTATACCTGCTGCTTCGATGGCCTTGCGCGCGGCGTGTTCGGCGAGATCACAGGTGGTTTCCTCTGCGGCGGCAATGTGGCGCTCCCGTATACCGGTGCGCTCGACGATCCACTCATCCGTAGTCTCCACCATCTTTTCGAGATCGGCGTTGGTGAGCACTTTGTCCGGCAGGTAGCCACCGGTGCCGCGTATGCGTGCGTAGGGATTGTTCACGGTGTGACGTGCTCCACCAGATGTGACTCGATCTGCCGGCCGATGCGCTGCGGCACATCGTGCGCCACCTCCAGCATGGCCTCGCGGATCGCGCAGCCGAAGGCAAGCACATCAGCGCCGCCGTGGCTCTTGATGACGCTGCCCTGCAAGCCCAGCAGGCTGGCGCCGTTATAGCAGCGCGGGTCGACTTTGTTGCGGAACGCCTTCAGCACCGGAGCCGCGATCAGTGCGCTCAGGCGCGTCAACAGATTGCGCTTGAATTCCTGCTTCAGGAAATGACCCATCATGCGTGCCACGCCTTCACTGCACTTCAGGGCTACATTGCCGGTGAAGCCGTCGCACACCACCACATCGGCCTCGCCCGCATATATGCCATCGCCTTCGACGAAGCCGATATAGTGAATACTGCTTTCCGCCAGCATTCGCGCCACTTCTCTTACGCGCTCGTTGCCCTTGATTTCTTCGGCGCCGATGTTGAGCAGGCCCACGCGTGGCCGCACGGTACCGTCCACGGCATTTGCCAGCACCGAACCCATCACGGCGAATTGATACAGGTGCTCGGCGCTGCAATCACTGTTGGCGCCGAGGTCGAGCATGTGGGTATGACCGGTCATGGTCGGCAGCGCGGTAATAATGGCGGGGCGATCAACGCCCGGCAGCATCTTTAATACATAGCGGGCCGTAGCCATCAGTGCGCCGGTGTTGCCAGCGCTGACGCAGGCGTGCGCGCGACCCTCCTTCACCAGGTTGAGCGCGACGCGCATGGAGGAATCTTTTTTGTTGCGCAGCGCCTGTGACGGCAGCTCGTCCATCTCCACCTGTTGCGACGCATGCTGAATCAGCAGGCGCTCGCTCGTCATATATCTGTCTGCGGCTTTGTTGTTCTGCAATGCAGCGCGCAGAATGATCTCGTCGCCCACCAGAATGACATGCAGCGCCTCATGGGTGGCAAGAGAGTTCAGCGCAGCGGGCACGACAACGGAGGGGCCGTGATCGCCCCCCATCGCGTCCAGCGCAATCGTCTGGGCGCGCGTCATCGACGGAACGAAACCGGCGTGCAGTTCCACGGAATGCCTCCCGTTATGTGCGGGCCGTGAGGCGCAGACCCAGGCAGGATCAGATGAATAACTCTGGAGTTACCGACTACTACTCGCTTTTGGAGGCGATGACCTTGCGGCCGCGATAATAGCCTTCGCGGCTGATGTGATGCCGCAGATGCGTCTCGCCCGTCACCGACTCCACCGACAGAGTGGGCCCGGTAAGCGCATCGTGCGAACGGCGCATGCCGCGCTTGGAAGGTGTTTTACGACTTTTCTGTACTGCCATGGGCTTAACTCCCTGTTCGATTTAATCAATAGTGCTACTGCGGCTTCTTCAGCCGCGCGAGTACCGCAAACGGATGCGGGGTCTTGTCTTCCAGTCGACCCTCCTGCCCAGTCTGCGCCGGACACTGCCCTATCGGGTGCAGCGGCACAAACGGTACGGCAAGGATCAGTTCGTCTTCAATAATCCCGGCCAGTTCCATCGGCCCGCTCACCATGAGCGGCTCGTAATCCGCCGGTAACTGTTCGGCGGCCTCATCTGTGGTCACCAGCCCCAGCGCCAACTCCGCATCCACCGGCAGCGCCATAGGTTGCAGGCAGCGTTGGCAGATGAGCTGAAGCTGCGTACGCAGATGGCCGCGCATATAGGCAATGTGGATCTCGTCTTTACCAAACTCGATCTCTACCTCCACCTCGCCCCGCACCTCGTGCAGGGCAGGCGCAAGACGCTTGAACTCCACCAGCGGCAGACGACCGTGAAGCTGGCGCCCCGCCTCGGCGAGCCGCAGCGGCTCAATAATCACCGGCAACTGCTCTAACATAGGCTGCGCATTGTATAATCAACCACCTTATGTGTCAAAACCGCGCAAGCCGCTCTGCGGCCTGATTCACCATGCTAGCACTCGTCCTTGCCTCCACATCTCCCGCGCGCAAACAATTGCTGGACGGATTGCGCCTGCCCTACAGCGTGTGTGGGCCGCACATCGACGAGTCGCGCCTGCCGGGCGAGCCGGTCACCGCCATGGTGACGCGGCTGGCCGAGGCCAAGGCGCGTGCCGTGATGGCGCAGCATCCGGCGGCACTCATCATCGGCGCCGATCAGGTCGCGGCGCTGGGCGATGACATCCTCGGCAAACCGGGCGGTCATGCAGAGGCCGTGCAGCAGCTACAGCGCGTCTCCGGCCAGCAGGTGACTTTTTATACCGGACTTTGCCTGTTGAACAGTGCCAGCGGCGTGACACAGATCGACATCGTCCCCTGCACCGTGGTGTTTCGCCACCTCAGCACGGCGCAGATCGAAAACTACCTTGAGCGCGAACAACCGTATCAGTGTGCCTGCAGCTTCCGTTCTGAAGGTGTGGGTGCCGCGCTCACAGAACGCCTGATCGGCGACGACCCCAGCGCCCTCATCGGCCTACCGCTGATTCGCCTCACGCGCATGCTGGAACGTGAAGATGTGAGTCTTGTTTAAGAAGGATGGGCGTGGCCCAGTTTGCTAAAGCCGATTATCAAGAGGGCTGTGCAATAGATTCATCAGTTAAGGCTCACATTGATAAAATCGAGGCACCCTCCCGAACCAACTAATGATAATGGCAAGTTATGGCGATATATTTCATGCAGAGAAATAATTTAAACTTTAACTACGCAGTTACTTTAAATTGCTTAGCTAATTTAAGGCTCTGACCTTGGTAGTTCGAATTAACATCTTGCCCATACAGAAGCTCTGGCTTAGCTGCCATACGCTCATAGCGCAGCCACCCGACCGTCTGTCCATGCTCTAGCAAGAAGGGCACCTCATGTGAGCGTACTTCCAGAACCCCTCTACTACTCCCCGCTCTCTTGGTCTTGGTGTCCCAGCCGAATCCGGGATCAAAAAAACCGGCGTAGTGGACACGAAACTCCCCCGCGCGAGTGTCGTACGGCAGCATCTCAGCGGCATACTCCGGCGGCACTGCAATTGCCTCTTTCGTCATGAGAATGTAAAATTCATCAGGATCCAACGTCAGCAAAGAAGTCTTATGGAAAGTGATGGGCTCCCAGAAATCAAGTGGGTCATAATCCCGTCTTTCCAGATCGATACGTTTGACATGTTTTTTCGCGCGATATCCAATTACGTCGCCCTCCTTGCCGGAGCCTTGCAAATCCACAGTAAAAGGTAACACACCTGTTCTGTTTGATTTCGCGCCTTCCTCGTGGGCACCAGAGTCAACTATCTGGCCGTCATCAAGAAGCTTTTTCCATTCTGAGGCCGTGATGGGTTTAGCTCCCTCGCCTCGTGTGCGGCGAAATCTTAGCTGGTTCAAGCGGGTGCCAGTTTTTACCACCACACTGAAGCTTCGAGGCGCAACTTCTATAAATAGTTCACCCTTATAACCCTCGCTTACTTGGTCAAAGCTAGTAGCTCCATCGGCAATTAAGCGCGTCAAAATATCCAGCCTGCCCGTTGAGCTCTTCGGGTTAGCAAAGGCAGCCACGTCACTCCTCAAATTAATGGCCTCCAAAAGAGGAATGACATATACGCGTCCCTTTTCAAGAACAGCACCTTTACGAAGATCGATTCCGAAGTCAGCAAATCGGTCATCAAGCTGCTTCATTTTATCGAACACTTTCACTCCCTTGCCGGGAAGAAAACTCATATCTACGGGATAAGCATAATCACCGAGGCGCAAGTCTATGCTGGCGGGCTGGACTTGGTCGTGATCAAGATTCATCACCGTCTTGATCTCGTTGCCATTCAGCATATCCTTAATCTTCTGGCTCGGAAGGATGCCGGTATAGTCGCTCCCGCGTGTCGGAGCCATCGAGCCAGGATTAGCCGTCGGATCAGTCTGCGTTATTGCTTCATTCATCGGGTTTACTCTTTTGAGCCTGGCCTTGATGTCGTCGTATCAGTATCGCCTTATTCCATTCTGCGTAGCAATCCAGAGAACAAAACACACCGTCTTTGAATTGGCCACTTCCAAACTTTTTTGCAATAGGCTGCTGACAAACAGGGCAAACATTTTTCTCCAAACACTGGCGCAAGTAATCTTCTTCATTTTCTGCCATTGGAATAGCCCATTTTTTAGGGTTTCAAAAATTGCACATCAAAAACAATAGTAATTAGGTTGAAACTTAACAAAAATAGAGTTTAATGAAGCGGTTGAAAAGTCTCTATTTTAACAAACGAACAGGGTCAGCTATGCGCCTTATCTAAGCCCACCCCAAGCCGAGGTAGACGACAGCACCGTCTTACCCAAAGCAAGCCCGATGCGCTCGGCAAAGCGGTCGAGATAGTTCGCACGCGGCGTGAAGTCGACGATGTCCTCGGCGCCGATCACATCGCGCGCGACATAGCTGCTGCTGCCCAGCGCATCGACCAGCCCCATCTCCACACCCTGCTCGCCGGTCCACACCAGGCCAGAATAGAGCGTGTCGCTTTCCTTTAGCCGTGTGCCGCGCCCTTTCTTCACGGTGGCGATGAACTGGCGATGAATGTCCTTGAGCATGCCCTCGACATGCGCCACGTCATCCTGCTTCACCGGGGAAAACGGGTCGAGGAAACCCTTGTGGTCGCCTGCGGCGAGCAGGCGGCGTTCGACACCGAGTTTCTCCATGGTGCCGACGAAACCGAAACCGTCCATGAGCACCCCGATGGAACCGACGATGCTGGCCTTGTCGGCATAAATCTTGTCCGCCGCCGCAGCGACGTAGTAGCCGCCGGAAGCGCAGACGTCGGTAATCACCGCGTAGAGCGGAACCTTGGGATATTTGGCGCGCAGGCGCACGATCTCGTCATTGATGTAACCCGCCTGCACCGGACTGCCGCCGGGACTGTTGATACGCAGAATTATACCTGCGGTATTCTTGTCCTTGAACGCCGCGCGTAGGGCGGTGATGATGTGATCGGCGCTGGCGTTGCTGTCGTCGGCAATCACGCCGTTCAACTCGATCAACGCGGTGTGCTTGTCGAGCGACATGCTGCCGCCGGACAAGTCATCAGGAAGATAAAGCAGCAGCAATGAAAACAGATACACGAAAAACAACACTTTGAAAAATATGCCCCAGCGGCGCGTGCGGCGTTGCTCGTTGAGCGAGGCAAACAGAACCTTGTTCAGCGTCTCACGTTCCCAGGATTTCGGTTCGCCGGTAGTTGTTGGTGTTGTTTGTTCATCCGTCATGGTTTTCGTCCTTAAACAGGTACTAAGAAGAAACAAGGTAAGCGATATCCGCTTACCTTGTTTCTTCTTAGTACTATCCCTGTGTTTACTCTACCCCCCACCCTGTCCCGCCCCCTAAACAAGGGACGGGGACGTAACGGAGATGTCACCTTACTAATGAGCTCCTTAGTAACACATCCGTAGTTGCCACAGCCCCTCTCCGCACCAGCCATGCAGGCAGCTCGTGGATGGCATCGAGGCAGTCGAGCGCGCCGCACTGCAACAACCGCTCGCGCCCGTGGACGCCGTAGCTCACTCCCAGGGCGGGCACGCCTGCATTGCGCGCCATGTGCATATCATACTCGGTATCGCCTATCATCAGGGTAGCGTCCGGCGTCACGCCCAGCGCATCCATGAGGTCAAACAGCATCTGTGGATGCGGCTTGGAGGGCGCCTCATCCACGCAGCGTGATGCGTGAAAGAATTTTTTCAGTCCGGTTTGTTCAAGCACGTGGTCGAGGCCGTGACGACCCTTGCCGGTGGCGACGGCGAGCAGATAGCCCGTCTCTGCAAGTGCGCACAGTGTTGCATCGGCGCCCGCAAACAATCCTGAGGGCGCGTGCGTGCCGGAGAGAAAATGATGACGGTAGCGCTGCGTGATTGCGTCATGCAGCGAGTCGTCACTTTCCGGGAACAAAGTATACAGCGCCTCACTCAAACCGAGGCCGATGATATTGCGGATAGCAGCGTCGTCTTTTGCGGGCAGCCCGCTGTCGTGGATCGCATGGCGCATGCAATATACGATATGCGCCGCCGAATCCATCAGTGTGCCGTCCCAGTCGAACACCAGCAGCTTGAATTCGTCGGCCATCAGGCAAGCTTCTCAAGCACCTGCTGCAGATCGGCGGGCAGCGGCGCGGTGACGTGAATTTTCCGGCTCTCGCCAGGTAGTTGCAAGGCTATCTCGCGTGCATGCAGAAACACGTGCTTCAAACCGACGGCGCGCATCGCGCGGTTGAAGTCGGCGTCACCGTATTTATCGTCACCGGCAAGCGGATGCCCGATATGCGCCGCGTGCACACGAATCTGGTGCGTGCGCCCGCTGTGCAGTGCGATGCGCAGCAGGCTGGTAGCGGCGTAAATCCGCTGCGGCTCGAATACGCTCTCGGCCTCCTTGCCCTCATCAGTGATTTGCACCATGCGCTCACCCGAACGCAGCACGTTTCTGCGCAGCGCGGCGTTGACCGTGCGCGCGCCTCCGCTCCAGCGTCCCTGCACCAGGGCGAGGTAATACTTTTCCATGCTGCCGGTGCGCAACAACTCGTGCAGCGCCAGCAGCGTAGGGCGTGTCTTGGCGATCATGAGGCAACCGGAGGTATCGCGGTCGAGGCGATGAACCAGCTCCAGAAAAGGCGCTTCGGGGCGCAGTATACGCAAGGCCTCGATGACCCCGTGCGACACCCCGCTGCCGCCGTGTACGGCGATACCGGCGGGCTTGTTCAGTACCAGCAGGTTGTCGTCTTCATGCAGCACGCAGGCACCCACCCGCGTGAGAACATGCGATGCCGGGGGCGGCTTGGGGGCGGCCTCTTCGATGCGCAATGGCGGTATCCGCACCAGGTCGCCCGCCTGCAGGCGGTAGTCGGGCTTGATGCGGCCCTTGTTGACCCTCACCTCGCCCTTGCGCACAATGCGGTAAACCCGGCTTTTGGGGACAGTTTTTAGATGTGACAACAGAAAGTTGTCGATACGCTGGCCCGCGTGACTGGGGCCAATTTCAATAAAATTGACCGGTTTATCAATATCTTTGCAAGTTTTGCTCATTTTTGAGATAATTCAACTCAATCGGTCTGTCTGTCGCATGCAGCAGCGTAATTTAACTCAATCTGCGGCAATTTGTACCGATTTACAGGAAATTTGATCTGACTGGAACACAGATTTGCAAGGTTGGTCGGCCATAGACCGGCGCAACCACACCTCAGGGCCATCTTAAAACAGAAGTATGGCCGTGATTACCGATAGACATCACGCCCCCACCTCCAATCAGGAGATGTCGAGCGGGCCCTGTCAGTGCAGCCGAACCCCGGCTGCACTGACATAGTAAAGCAAGGGCCGCACGGCTGCCGCCACAACAGGATGTGGTTGAGCGCTGGCAAAAGGAATATGACATGAAAAGAATGCTGTTTAACGCAACTCAGCCGGAAGAGTTGCGCGTAGCGCTGGTCGACGGCCAGCAACTGTACGACCTCGATATCGAGACCGCCGGGCGCGAACAGAAAAAATCCAATATCTATAAGGCCAAGGTGACTCGCGTTGAGGCCAGCCTTGAGGCGGCCTTTGTCGATTATGGCGCGGAACGCCACGGCTTTCTCCCGCTGCGGGAAATCGCCCGCTCCAATTTCCTCCCCCTCCTACAATCCTACCACCGGGCGCACCAGCATCCGCGATATGCTGCGCGAAGGACAGGAGATCGTGGTACAGATAGAAAAGGAAGAGCGCGGCACCAAGGGTGCGGCGCTCACCTCTTTCATCAGCCTGGCCGGGCGCTATCTGGTGCTCATGCCCAACAATCCGGGCGCCGGCGGCGTGTCGCGGCGCATCGAAGGTGATGACCGCGCCGAGCTGCGTGATGCGCTCAACGCGCTCACCCTGCCGGACGACATGGGCCTGATCGTGCGCACTGCGGGCGTCGGCAAGAGCGTCGAAGAATTACAGTGGGATCTCGACTATCTGCTCCAATTGTGGAAAGCCATACAAGAGGCACCCGCCACTCGCCCGGCGCCGTTCCTGATCTATCAGGAAAGCAACTTCGTGATCCGTGCGATCCGCGACTACCTGCGCAAGGACATCACGGAAATCCTGATCGACAGCGAGACCGTCTACAACGAGGCGTGTGAGTTCATGCAGCAGGTGATGCCGCACAACCTGTCCAAGGTGAAGTTGTATCAGGATCACGTGCCGCTGTTTTCCCGTTTCCAGATCGAAAGCCAGATCGAATCGGCCTACCGGCGCGAGGTGCGCCTGCCCTCCGGCGGCGCCATCGTGATCGACCACACCGAAGCCCTGGTATCCATCGACATCAACTCGGCGCGCGCCACCAAAGGCAGCGACATCGAGGAAACCGCGCTCAACACCAATCTCGAAGCGGCGGATGAAATCTCACGCCAGTTGCGACTGCGCGACTTGGGCGGCCTCATCGTGATCGATTTCATCGACATGACGCCGCCACGCAACAAGCGCCTGGTGGAGGATCGCCTCGAAGAAGCCCTCAAGATGGATCGCGCACGGGTTCAGATTGGACGCATCTCACGTTTCGGTCTGCTGGAGATGTCGCGTCAGCGTCTGCGCTCCTCGCTCGGTGAGTCCACGCTCATGATGTGCCCGCGTTGCAGCGGCCAGGGCAACATACGCAGCGTGGAGTCGGCCGCCCTTTCTATCCTGCGCCTCATCGAAGAAGAGGCGCTCAAGGAAAGCACCGCCAAGATCGTCGCGCAATTGCCGGTCAATGTCGCCACCTACTTGCTGAACGAGAAACGTCAGGCGGTAAACTCCATTGAACAGCGTCACCGCATCAGCGTGCTGCTGATCCCGCACCCGTCGATGCAGACGCCGCAGTATGAAATCCAGCGCTTGCGCGCCGAGGATCTCGGCGCTGAAGACATTGTCGCGCCGAGCAGCTACCAGATCGCAATACCTATCGAAACTCCAAGTGAAAAGATGGGTGCCGTACAACGCCCCACACCGGAGGAACCGGCCGTCAAGAGCACGGTGGCGATGCCGCCGCCGCCTGCGCCGACTCCGTCACAGACACGAGTGGAAAAAGACCAGCCCGGCTTGTTGGCCCGCCTGTGGAGCAAACTGGTCGGCAGCGAAGAAGCCTCCGTCACTGAAACCACGCACGCACGCCCCAGAGCATCCACAGCACGCCCGCGTGACAAAGCGCGCGAAAGCGGCCGCGGCCGCGAGCGCCATAAGGCACGCCAGGAGCAACAAGACACGCGTCGTATGCGCGAAAAAAGTAGTGCAAAGCAACAACGCCCCGCTACGCCAGTGCCGCCGCCAATGCAGGAGAAGGTGGTCGAGCGCAAGGAAGTGGTCGTGGAAGCCCCTGCCGCTGTGCCGGCCATTGAAGGCGCACGCGAGGGTGTGAGTGCCACTGAACGTCCGCGTGGCAGTGGACGCCGCGGACGCCGTGGCGGGCGCCGCCGCCGTCAGGAAGGTGGGCAGGCCACCGCCGAGGGAGCCCCTGAGTCGGCCCAGACGGCAACACCGGACGCTTCTCCCATGACCGCAGAGAGACATGAGCCGCCTGTGGCGAGTCCCGTAACAGCTGCGCCGACTGAAAACAGGTCGCCTGTAATCACTGCGCCGCTGCCAGCACGCGAGCCCACGCAGGCGCCATTTCCGCCTTTCGCGATACCCGCAGTGGAGCACGTGCGCCCGGTGTTTCCGCTACCGGATCACTCACACCACAATCCTTCCGAGCCACGGGAAAGCGTCGCCGTCACACCGGGAAACAAGCCAGAATAATTGCGCGCTCAAAAACCGAAACGGTGGAGAATGCGCTCCACCGAGGCAACGTATCCGCCGCCGAACAGGCGCACATGGACGAGAAGCGGATACAGATTGTAAATATCACGTCGCACTTCCATGAAACCGGGCGCGATAGGGCGCAACTCTTCGTAGCGGCGAAAAAAACCTTCATCGAAGGTGCCGAAGAGCGTGGTAAAGGCTAGCTCAATCTCGGCGTGGGCATAATAAATCGCCGGATCGATGAAGCCCGTGATGCGCCCGTTGCGCGCCAGCACGTTGGTAGTCCACACGTCACCGTGAATCAGTGAAGCGCGCGTAGGCTCCTCCAGCCATTCATCGAGACGTGCCGAAAATCGTTCCAGCCGCCCCAGCAACGTGTGCGGCATACGCCCCGCTTTCACCGCTACGCTACCCATATGCATCAGGCGTTGATCGCGGAAAAAATCAATCCACGACGCCGTCCACGGGTTGGGTTGATGCAGCCCGCCGATCAACGTGTCCTCCTCAAAACCGAAACCACGCGGTGCGCTTAAGTTGTGCAGCTCCACGAGGAGTTCTGCGGCATGGCGTTGTGCAGCTACAGTAAAGTGGCTCTCACCTTCGATATACTCCATCAGCAGCAGCGAATCGGAACTGTGCAATACTGCGGGCACCGGCAGGCGCGAGTGCTCTGCAAGATAGCGCAGCATGCGACCCTCGCAGGCCAGGCGTGGATTGGCCGAGCGATCCAGCTTGGCGACCAGTGATGTGTTATCAGGGAGTGTTACGCGGTAGACCTCGCCCACACAACCGCCGGAAAGCGGCGCTATGGAGCGCGGCGTAGCGCTAATGACGGCGGCAATCTGCTCATGCAGTGTATCGCCATCAGACATCGAGATGACGTTGGCGTATATCCGCGAGCAGCCCGCGCGCGGCCTCCTCCACGAGGTCGATCACGCACTCGAAACCGCTGGCGCCACCGTAGTAAGGATCGGGCACCTCGCGCTCGTTAAGTTGCGGCGCGAACTCAAGCAACAGCTTCAATTTGTGCCTGTATGCAACGTCGCTCAAGCGCTCCAGATGACGATAATTTTCCTCGTCCATGGCGAGCACATAATCAAACTGCTCGAAATCCGACGCTTGCGCACGCCGGGCGCGCTGATGGCCAATATCAAAACCACGCCGTAATGCACTCTGCCGGGCACGCTCATCGGGCGGCTCGCCGATGTGATAGCTGTGAGTGCCTGCGGAATCTACCTCGATGCGCGCGCTGAGACCCGCCTGTGCGACCAATTGCTCAAAAAAACCGTGCGCCAATGGTGAACGGCAGATATTGCCCATGCACACGAACAACACCCGCACTTTTTTGTGTTCCATACACGGCATCCTCAAATCCTGCATCGGAAAGATGGACTTACCCGGCGCTACCCCGGTAGTGCATATGTATGTCCTCTCATACCGTAAGCCTTGAACAACTGCGCGCCTTTATCGGGCGCCGCGTGCGCCATCAGAATATCGAATGCCAGATTATCGAGATACTGGAGGATGGGCCCGCCTTGGTGTTGCAGGACTACGAGCGGCACACCGTGATCCAGGGCGACCAGCATGGCCAGGCACATCGCCGAGTCGCGCCTATCTTTAATTATTCCGCTGCACGATGAAATAACAGGTGAATTGCATCCGGATTTTGTGAGCTTGAATCTACTAGCGTAAACCCATCAGGCGCTCGACGCGCGCAAGGTCGTATTCGGTATCCACTCCAGGCCCCGGCGTTTCCAGCGCCAGATCGATATGGATGCGATGGCCGTGCCACAGCACGCGCAACTGCTCCAGTGCCTCGGTTTGCTCCAGCACGGTGGCGGGCCAGGTGGTGTATTGCTTGAGAAAACCTGCGCGGTAGGCGTAGAGACCGATGTGGCGGAAGTGCTGCGTATCATCCGGCAGATGCTGACGGCCTGAGGCGAAGGCCTGCCGGTGCCAGGGAATCGGGGCGCGGCTGAAATAGAGCGCATAACCCTGATGGTCTACCACTACCTTACACACGTTGGGATCGAATAAATCAGCGGCCTCGGTGATACGTTCACACAGCGTGGCAACGGAGGCCTGCGGGTGTGCGGCAAGATTGCGCGCCGCCTGCGCGATGATGGCGGGGGGGATGAGCGGTTCGTCGCCCTGCACGTTGACCACTATCTCGTCATCACTCATGTTCAGCTTTGCTGCGGCCTCGGCGAGACGCTCAGTGCCGGAGAGATGGTTGGACGATGTCATGCAGACTTCAGCGCCGAAGGCTCGCGCCGCCA
>CAWUTX010000087.1:0-3669 GCA_963925015.1 uncultured Gammaproteobacteria bacterium | reverse complement strand
CTCCATCGCGCGTCCGCCCAGCACGTTGCTGGGGCGCACCACCAGCGGGTAGCCGATCTCTGCTGCGCAGGTGACGGCTTCGCCCACACTGCGCGCGATACGGTTGGGCGGCTGGCGCAGCTTGAGCTTGTGTATCATGTGCTGGAAACGTTCGCGGTCTTCAGCGATGTCGATGGAGTCCGGCGTGGTGCCGATGATGGGCACGCCGTTCTGCTCCAGCCCGTGCGCCAGTTTCAGCGGTGTCTGTCCGCCGTACTGTACGATCACACCGAACGGTTTTTCCACCGCCACGATTTCCAGCACGTCCTCCAGCGTGAGCGGTTCGAAGTAGAGGCGATCCGAGGTGTCGTAATCGGTGGACACGGTCTCCGGATTGCAGTTGACCATGATAGTCTCGAAGCCTTCCTCGCGCATGGCGAGCGCCGCGTGTACGCAGCAGTAATCAAACTCGATGCCCTGGCCGATACGGTTCGGGCCGCCACCCAGCACCATGATTTTTTTCTTCGACGTCGGCTGCGCCTCGCACTCCTCCTCGTAGGTGGAATACATATAGGCGGTGCTGGAGGCAAATTCCGCCGCGCAGGAATCCACCCGCTTGTAGACTGGGCGCACGTTCATATCATGGCGCTTGCGGCGCACGGCGTCTTCGTTCATGTCCAGCAGATACGCCAACCGCCGGTCGGAAAAGCCCTTGCGCTTGAGCGCAAACATACGTGTCGCATCGAGCGCCGCCGCACCCTGCGCATGCACTTCCGATTCCAGCGCAATCAGTTCGTGTATCTGCACCAGAAACCACGGATCGATGCAGGTGAGTACGTGCACCTCATCCACGCCCAGACCGGCGCGGAACGCATCGGCGAGATACCACAGCCGTTCCGCACCCGGCACGCGCAATTCATGGCGGATTTTTTCCAGCGCGTCGTGTGCACTGATATCCACTTTTTCATTGAAGCCGTCAGCGCCGGTTTCGAGACCGCGCAAGGCCTTGTGCAACGATTCCTGGAAGGTACGCCCGATCGCCATCACCTCGCCCACCGACTTCATCTGCGTGGTAAGGCGCGCGTCGGCCTGCGGAAATTTCTCGAACGTGAAGCGCGGCACCTTGGTGACCACGTAGTCGATGCTGGGCTCGAACGAGGCCGGTGTCGCGCCGCCAGTGATTTCGTTGCACAACTCGTCGAGCGTGTAGCCCACGGCGAGCTTGGCCGCGACCTTGGCGATGGGGAATCCGGTGGCCTTGGAGGCCAGCGCCGAGGAACGCGACACGCGCGGGTTCATCTCGATGATGATCATCTTGCCGTTGGCGGGATTCACCGCGAACTGCACATTGGATCCGCCGGTGTCGACGCCGATCTCGCGCAGCACCGCGAGCGAGGCGTTGCGCATGATCTGGTATTCCTTGTCGGTGAGCGTCTGCGCCGGAGCGACGGTGATGGAGTCGCCAGTATGCACGCCCATAGGGTCGAAGTTTTCAATGGAGCACACGATGATGCAGTTGTCCTTGCAGTCGCGCACCACTTCCATCTCGAATTCCTTCCAGCCGATCACCGACTCTTCGATCAGCAGTTCATGCACCGGCGAGAGCGACAAGCCGTGCTCGCAGATAGCGATGAATTCTTCGCGGTTGTAGGCGATACCGCCGCCGCTGCCGCCCATGGTAAACGAGGGGCGGATGATGCTGGGGAACCCGATTTCGGTTTTTGCCGCGAGCGCCTCTTCGAGGCTGTGCACAATGATCGAGCGCGGCATGTCGAGACCGATCTTCTGCATGGCGGCGCGGAACAGGCCGCGATCTTCGGCCTTGGCAATAGCCTCACGCGACGCGCCGATCATCTCGACAGCGTATTTTTCCAGTACACCTTCGCGCGCAAGATCCAGTGCACAGTTGAGCGCCGTCTGGCCGCCCATGGTGGGCAGCAATGCATCCGGCCGCTCCTTTTCGATGATGCGCTCGACGACCTGCCATGTGATCGGCTCGATGTAAATCGCATCCGCCATGTCCGGATCGGTCATGATGGTGGCGGGGTTGGAGTTCACCAGAATGACGCGGTAACCCTCCTCGCGCAGCGCCTTGCAGGCTTGCGCGCCGGAGTAATCAAACTCGCACGCCTGCCCGATGATAATCGGGCCGGCGCCGATGATGAGAATACTTTTTATGTCATTACGCTTTGGCATGGATTTTTCAACGCAAAGGCGCAAAGGCGCAAAGAATAATGAATGTTAATAATAAAGCTATATTCATTTTTTTTGCGTTCTTGGCGTCTTTGCGCCTTTGCGTTGAGACATTAAATCTATAAATCGGTCAAACAAATAATGCACATCGTGTGGTCCAGGGCAATCTTCCGGGTGGCCCTGGAAGCTGAAGGCCGGACAATCCGTCAATTCGATACCCTGCAGCGAGCCGTCAAACAACGAGCGATGCGTGACGCGCGCATTTTTCGGCAGTGTATCGGCGTCCACGGCAAAGCCGTGATTCTGGCTGGTGATCAACACGCGACCCGTGGCCAGATCCTGCACCGGATGATTCGCGCCGTGATGGCCGAATTTCATCTTGATGGTCTGTGCTCCGCTGGCGAGCCCCAGCAACTGATGTCCGAGACAGATGCCAAACACCGGAATGCCTGTTTGCAGCAGCTCCCGGATCGCCGTAATCGCGTAATCACACGGCTCCGGGTCGCCGGGGCCGTTGGAGAGGAATATGCCGTCCGGCTTCAGCGCCAGTGCGTCTTTGGCGGACGCTTTGGCAGGGAGCACGGTGACGCGGCAACCGCGATCCACCAGCCGGTTTAATATGCCGCGCTTGATGCCGTAATCGTAGGCCGCCACGTGATACGGCAGTAGCTCCTCCGCAGGCGTCGGAGCGGGAACCCCCTGCTCCAGCGTCCAACTGCCCAGCCGCCACTCATAGGCCTTGGGCGTGGTCACTTCCTTGGCGAGGTCCATGCCCTTGAGGCCGGGAAAGGCGCGCGCCGCCCCTATGGCCGCAGCCTCATCAATCGCATCACCCGCCATCAGGCAGCCGTTCTGGGCGCCTTTTTCACGCAACAGGCGTGTGAGGCGGCGCGTGTCGATGCCTGCGATGGCGACCACGCGCTGCTGCTGCAAATAATCAGCGAGACCCTGCTCTGAGCGCCAGTTACTGGTGACTTGCGACAAGTCGCGGATGACGAGTCCGGCGGCCCAGACCTTGTCTGCATTTTCGTCGGCGCGGTTGACGCCAACATTGCCGATATGGGGATAGGTCAGCGTGACGATCTGCTTGTGGTAGGAAGGATCGGTGAGAATTTCCTGATAGCCTGTGATGGCGGTATTGAATACCACCTCGCCGACGGTTTGCCCCGCGCAACCAAACGATACACCCCGGAACAGGCTGCCGTCTTGGAGGGCTAACAGGGCGGGCGTATGCGGCGTCATTCCATTCCCACATGTGAAAACGGGAAGACCGAGCGGCCTTCCCGTTTGTGTTGTCGCTTGTTTGGTAATACGAGAAATTTTACTTGATGCAGTGCGCAGTGTCCATCACATCACGTCTCTATAGACCGCCGCCCATGCCATGAACCGAACAACAGTACATAGGTCACGGTGCGCGAAGCGCTCCGCGACGCAGGGATTGTCAGACAGCTTCGCAGCCCGCCCTACATCTCCCGGTTTTTTTAAATATAATTTAAT
>CAWUTX010000086.1:0-18843 GCA_963925015.1 uncultured Gammaproteobacteria bacterium | reverse complement strand
GCCGAACGCCAAGCCAGGACGGCTAGTCTGGACTTTTGCGCAGAGCATGGATAGCGCAGCGCAAAAGGGGACAGGGTGGGGGTAGAGTAAACACGGTATTATACAGGAGACACACTAACGGCGTGCCGCCGTTAGTGTGTCTCCTGTATAATGCAGGCTCTCCAAATTGCGGAAGTGGCGAAATTGGTAGACGCGCTGGCTTTAGGTGCCAGTGGGGCAACCCGTGAGAGTTCGAGTCTCTCCTTTCGCACAGACATGCCAGATGAGGAATGAGGAGTATTGACCATGCAAGTATCCATTGAAACCACTACCGGACTTGAGCGCCGGATGACTGTCGAACTTCCCGAGGCACTGGTAACGCAGGCGGTGAAGAATCGGCTGAGATCGTTTGCCCTCACCGTGCGTCTGGACGGCTTCCGCGTCGGCAAGGTACCGATCAAGGTGGTGGAGAAAAAGTTCGGCAAGCAGGTGATGGGTGAGGTGCTGGGTGATTTGATGCAGCAGAGCTTCAAGGAGGCCGTGCAGCAGCAAAGTCTGCGCCCGGCGGGCGGGCCGCGCATTGAGTCACGCACCGCGCAGGGTCAGGGGCTGGCCTACAGCGCCACCTTTGAGGTGTATCCTGAAATCAGCTGGGGCGCCTTCAGTGCGCTCAAGATTGAAAAGCCGGTGGCCAGTCTTTCAGAGGAAGACATCGACTCCATGCTGGAGACGTTGCGCAAACAGCGTCGCAGCTGGAACAAGATTGAGCGCGGAGCGGTCCAGGGGGATCAGTTGCAGGTGACGTTCACTACCCGCATTGACGGTGGCGAGCCGCACGGCGAAGTGGACAAGGAGCACGCGTTCACGGTGGGCTCCAACGCGCCGGAATTCGACCGGCAACTGCTGAGCGCGCAGGCCGGGCAGGCGCTCACCGTCAATTACCAGTTTCCCGCCGACTACCAGAATCCGGATTTGGCGGGCAAGCCGGTGGAGTACGCGATTCAGGTGATTTCGGTCTCCGAGCCGGTGCTGCCGGCGCTGGACGAAGACTTCGTGCGCGCGATGGGCGTGGCCGAGGGTACGCTGGAGGCCTTGCGCCGCGAGGCGCGTAACAACATGCAGCGCGAAATGGATCAGGCGGCCCGGGTCAAGACCAAACAGCAGTTGATGGAGGCGCTGCTCAAGGCCTATCCCATTGAGATGCCCAAGGCCTTGCTGGAGCATGAGATCGACCAGCTGCAGGCGCAGACGCGCAACCGCCTCGGCGTTCAGGGTGGTGGCGCCCGTGCCGCCGACCTGCCGCGCACGGAGTTTGAGGCCACCGCGCGCCGCCGGGTGACCTTGGGCCTGCTGTTCAGCGACATCGCGCAGCGCGAGGGCATCAAACCCGACGCGGCGCATGTGCGCGGCCTGATCGAGGGCATCGCCGCCACCTACCAGGATCCTGATGAGGTGATAAGCTGGTATTATCGAAACGCGGAAGAGCTGGCGCGCATCGAGTCGATGGCGCTGGAGGATCAGGTGGTGGAATGGCTGCTGGCGCAGGCCGAAGTGAGCGAGGTACCCACGACTTTTTCCGCGCTGATGAATCCAGGTGCTGTTGACTCATCAGTCAGTAAGTAAGACTACACTTCCCGCTGTGTCCCGCCCCCTGTTGAGGGGGCGGGACAGGGTGGGGGTAGAGTAAACAGGGTTTTTGCTCAGGAGTCACACCATTCACATTGCCGCCTTACTTTGTGACTCCTGAGCACAAGAAACTCAAGGATAAGGGCGTGATGACCGATACCCAATATATGAGAAACGATGCCGTGACCAACCTCAATCTCGTACCCATGGTGGTAGAACAGTCGCCCCGAGGCGAGCGCGCCTACGACATCTATTCGCGCCTGCTCAAGGAGCGCGTGATCTTTCTGGTAGGTCCGGTGGACGACTACAGCGCCAATCTGATCGTGGCGCAGCTTTTGTTTCTGGAGTCGGAGAATCCGGACAAGGATATCCATCTCTACATCAATTCGCCCGGCGGTGTGGTGAGCGCGGGGCTGTCGGTCTATGACACCATGCAGTTCATCAAGCCGGACGTGAGCACCATGTGCATCGGCCAGGCGGCGTCGATGGGCGCGCTGCTGCTGGCCGGCGGCGCCAAGGGCAAGCGTTACTGCCTGCCGCACTCGCGCCTCATGATTCACCAGCCGCTGGGCGGTTTCCAGGGCCAGGCCACCGACATCGACATCCATGCGCGCGAGATATTGGCGGTGCGCGATCGCCTCAACAAGATTCTGGAGAAACATACCGGCCAGGCGCTGGAAAAGATTCAGCGCGATACCGACCGCGATAATTTTATGGACGGGCACGCTGCGGTGAAGTATGGTTTGATAGACGCGGTGATGGCAGAACGCGAGATCAAGAAGGCTTAGGTAATCCGGACCAGCGAGGCAAGCAATGATCGAGGATAAAAACAGCAAGGGCGGTGGCAGCGACAAGCTGCTGTATTGTTCTTTCTGCGGCAAGAGCCAGCATGAGGTGCGCAAACTCATCGCCGGGCCCTCGGTATATGTGTGTGACGAGTGCGTGGAGTTGTGCAACGACATCATCCGCGAAGAGGTGCAGGAGAAGTCCACGCTAGCCAAGGGCAAACTGCCCGCGCCGCATGAGATCAAGAAAATACTCGACGATTACGTGGTCGGCCAGACGCACGCCAAGAAGGTGCTGTCGGTCGCGGTGTACAACCACTACAAGCGCCTCGAAGTAGGGCTGAAGAAGGAGGGCGTCGAGCTGTCCAAAAGCAACATCCTGCTCGTCGGCCCCACCGGCTCTGGCAAGACGCTGCTCGCCGAGACGCTGGCGCGGCTGCTCAACGTGCCGTTCGCCATTGCCGATGCTACTACGCTGACCGAGGCCGGCTATGTGGGCGAGGATGTGGAGAACATCATCCAGAAGCTGCTGCAAAAGGCCGAGTACGATGTCGAGAAGGCGCAGACCGGTATCGTCTATATCGACGAGATCGATAAGATTTCGCGCAAGTCCGACAATCCCTCGATCACGCGCGACGTCTCCGGCGAAGGCGTGCAGCAGGCGCTGCTCAAGCTGATCGAAGGCACCATCGCCTCGGTGCCGCCGCAGGGCGGACGTAAACATCCGCAGCAGGAATTTTTGCAGGTCAACACCGCCAACATCCTGTTTATTTGCGGCGGGGCATTTTCCGGTCTCGACAAGATTATCCGCGACCGCTCGGAGCGGGGCGGCATCGGCTTCTCCGCCGAGATCAAGAGCAAGGACGACAAGAAGAGTGTGAGCGAGGTGCTGAGCACGGTGGAACCGGAAGACCTGATCCGCTACGGTCTCATTCCAGAATTCGTCGGACGCCTGCCGGTGGTGGCGACCCTGGAAGAGCTCGATGAGGAAGCACTGATGCGCATCCTCACCGAACCGAAAAACGCCATCGTCAAGCAGTTCATAAAGCTGTTCGAGATGGAGGGCACCCAGCTCGAATTTCGTGACGACGGCCTGATTGCGGTGGCGCGCAAGGCGCTGGAACGCAAGACCGGCGCGCGCGGGCTGCGCTCGATACTGGAGCGCGCGCTGCTCGACACCATGTACACCCTGCCGTCGATGAGCCACGTCAGCAAGGTAGTGGTGGATGCGGGCGTCATTAACGGACACAGCGAGCCGCTCATGATCTATGAGGGCACCGATCAGCACCGCACCGCACCGCACTGACCCCCCTTGATTTATCGGTGCGCGGCCCGCATCTCGATAGCACTACTCTTTAAATACTATACTGAAGCAACGGGCTGCGGCCCGTGTGCCAGGAGCCTACCGCCATGCCGTCTGAAGCTACCGACCTGACACCTGCCGGGCCCCCCGTGATCCCGGTGCTGCCATTGCGCGATGTGGTGGTCTATCCCCACATGGTGATCCCGCTGTTCGTCGGGCGCGCCAAGTCGATCAAGGCCCTCGAGGCCGCGATGACGGGCAACAAGCACATCCTGCTGGTGGCGCAAAAGAGCGCCGCGCTGGATGAGCCGCAGACCCAGGACATTTACGAAATCGGCACGCTCTCCAGCATCCTGCAATTGCTCAAGCTGCCGGACGGCACCGTGCGCGTGCTGGTGGAAGGCAGCGAGCGCGCCCGCGTGCTGCACTTCCTCGACCACGAGGACTATTTCACGGCTCAGGTCGCCACCTTCCCCCCGCAGCCGTTGGATGAGCGCGAGGCCGAAGTGCTGGCGCGCTCGCTGCTCGACCAGTTCGACCAGTACGTCAAGCTCAACAAGAAAGTGCCGCCGGAAATCCTGTCGTCGCTGGCGAGTATTGATGATCCTGGCCGCCTGGCCGATACCGTGGCGGCACACATGACGCTGCGTATCGAGGAAAAGCAGCACATCCTGGAAATGGTAACGCCGCGTGAGCGCCTAGAACACCTGATCGGGCTGCTGGAGCGCGAACTCGACCTGCTGCAGGTGGAGAAGCGCATCCGCGGGCGCGTCAAGCGCCAGATGGAAAAGAATCAGCGCGAGTACTATCTGAACGAGCAGATGAAGGCTATTCAGAAGGAGCTGGGTGACCTCGACGAGGCGCCGAACGAGATCGATGAGATCACCCGCAAGATCAAGCAATCCGGCATGCCCAAGGAGGCGCGCAAAAAAGCCATGGCGGAGCTCGCCAAACTCAAGATGATGTCTCCGATGTCCGCCGAGGCGACCGTGGTGCGCAATTATCTTGACTGGCTGGTGAGCGTGCCGTGGAAGAAGCACACCAAGATCAGCCACGATCTGGCGAGCGCCGAAGAGGTGCTGGAGACCGATCACTATGGCCTGGAGAAGGTCAAGGAGCGTATTCTCGAATACCTCGCGGTACAGCAGCGGGTAAACAAATTGAAGGGCCCTATCCTGTGTCTGGTGGGCCCTCCCGGCGTCGGCAAGACCTCGCTCGGGCGTTCCATCGCGCGCGCCACCAACCGCAAATTCGTGCGCATGTCGCTGGGCGGGGTGCGCGACGAGGCCGAGATTCGCGGCCACCGCCGCACCTATATCGGCTCCATGCCGGGCAAGATCATCCAGAACCTGGCCAAGGTGGAAACGCGCAACCCGCTGTTCCTGCTGGACGAAATCGACAAGATGGCGATGGATTTCCGCGGCGACCCGGCGTCTGCCCTACTCGAAGTGCTTGACCCGGAGCAGAACCACGCCTTCAACGATCATTACCTGGAGGTGGATTACGACCTCTCCAACGTGATGTTCGTGGCGACCGCCAACACGCTGAACATCCCGGCGCCGCTGCTCGATCGCATGGAAGTGATCCGTCTCTCCGGTTACACCGAGGATGAAAAGCTCAATATCGCGTTGCGTTACCTGGTTCCCAAGCAGATCGGCAACAACGGCCTCAAGGCCAAGGAAATCGCTTTCAACGAGGCGGCGATACGCGACATCATCCGCTATTACACGCGTGAGGCCGGAGTGCGCAATCTGGAACGCGAAATATCCAAAGTGTGCCGCAAGGTGGTGAAAGAGGTCTCGCTGCAGCCGGACAAGCGGCGCACGGTGATCGGCGTGCGCAATCTGGATAAATACCTCGGTGTGCGCCGTTTCCGCTTCGGGCGTGCCGAGGAGCACGATCAGATCGGCCAGGTCACCGGGCTGGCGTGGACAGAGGTGGGCGGCGAGTTGTTGACCATCGAAGCTGCGGTGCTGACGGGCAAGGGCAACATCATCCGCACCGGTCAACTGGGTGACGTGATGAAGGAATCCATTGAGGCTGCGCGTACCGTGGTACGCCATCGTGCCGCCGTGCTAGGTATCGCGGGCGACGTGTTTGAGAAGAGCGACATTCACATCCACGTGCCGGAAGGCGCGACGCCGAAGGACGGCCCCAGCGCCGGTGTCGGCATGTGTACCGCGCTGGTCTCAGCGCTGACGCGCATCCCGGTGCGCGCCGATGTGGCGATGACCGGCGAGATCACGCTGCGCGGCGAGGTGCTGCCCATAGGCGGTCTCAAGGAAAAGCTGCTGGCCGCGCATCGCGGCGGCATCACCACAGTCATCATCCCGGAGGAAAACCGTCGCGACTTGGCGGATATCTCCAAAGAGGTGCAACAGCGCCTGAACATCCGTCCCGTGCGCTGGATCGATGAGGTGCTGAATATCGCCTTGCAGCACATGCCCGAGCCGTTGCCGGAAAAGGCCGCCGTGGCGGTACAGCCAGAAAAGGCGGTCGAAGGCAAGGAAAGCAATACACCCACCACGCATTGAGGCTGCGTATTTGCTTGACACGGCTTTCCGCCAGTTGGTATAAAGGTGCAAGCTCTACTCATGAGCTCATTATTAAGACTACACACTTTCCGCCACGTCCCCGCCCCCTGTTGAGGGGGCGGGACAGGGTGGGGGTAGAGTAAACAGGGTTTTTACTCAGGAGTCACATCACTAATGTTATCGCCATATTTTCTGACTCCTGAGTAAAGCGAGTCAGCCTGACTAGGTGCAACACATGGCAGCAGAGGTAGCGGTAATACTCATAATACTTGCGACGAAGAAATGACGGTGAATTTCTGGAAATACATGGCGTCGCTGGCTGTCTTGTTGCTGCTGGCATGTGGCGCGCGTGCAGAGAATCACAAGCTGGTGCTCACTGGCTCCAGCACCGTCGCGCCGTTGCTACTGGAGATCGGCAAACGCTTCGAGAAACAGAATCCCGGTGTGCGTGTAGACGTGCAATCGGGTGGCTCGTCACGCGGCGTGGCCGATGCCCGTTCAGGGCTGGCGGACATCGGCATGATTTCGCGGGCGCTCAAGCCGGACGAAAACGATCTGGTGGCGCACTCCATTGCCATTGATGGGATCGGCATCATTCTGCATCGAGGCAACCCGATATCGTCGCTGAGCGATGAGCAGATCAAGGCGATTTACACCGGCCAGATCACCCGCTGGAAAGAGCTGGGTGGCAAAGACACGAGGATCACCGTGGTAAATAAAGCCGAAGGCCGTTCCACGCTGGATCTGTTCCTGCACCACTTCGCGTTGAAGAACAGCGAAATCAAGGCTCAGGTGGTGATCGGCGACAACCCGCAGGGTATCAAGACCGTAGCGGGCAACCCGGGGGCGATCAGTTATGTCTCTATCGGCGCCGCCGAATATGAAGCGGCGCAGGGCACGCCTATTAAATTGCTGCCCATGGCAGGGGTGGCGGCCACTGTAGCCAATGTGCGCGCTGGGCGGTTCCCACTATCGCGTCCACTGAACCTGGTGACTAAAGGTGAGGTGACTGTGTTGGCGCAACGCTTCATTGAGTTTGCGCGCTCAGGAGCCGTGCATGACTTGGTTGAAAACCAGTTCCTTGTCCCGCTGGCACGCTGACCGGCGTCTCGCCCCGCTGCTGGCCGTGCTAGCGGCGGGCGCGGCGTTGATATTGCTGCTGGTGCTGGTGTTTCTGTTGCGCGAGGCGTGGCCGGTGTTGAACGGAAACGGCTGGCAGCGCTTCTTTGGGGACGATGGCTGGTATCCGCTCGAAGGGCGCTTCGGCCTGCTGGCCATGGTGTGGGCGACGCTGGCGGCTGCGTTCGGCGCGATACTGCTGGCGGCCCCGCTAGGATTGGCGTGTGCGGTATTTGTATGTTTCTATGCCTCTCCCGGCCTCGCCAAACTCTATCGCATGATGCTCGCCCTGCTGGCCGGCATCCCTTCGGTGGTGTTCGGGTTATGGGGGCTGACCGTGCTGGTGCCGTTGATTGCGCGCTGGCAACCGCCCGGCGCGAGTCTGTTTTGCGCCATCCTGATTCTCATGTTGATGATTCTGCCCACGGTGGCGCTTACTAGCGTAGCCGCCCTAAACGCTGTGCCGAAGTCACTATTGCACGGCGCGGCGGCACTGGGGCTGACACGCAAAGGCATCATTCTTGGCGTTGCCGTACCGGCGGCTCGCGCGGGTGTCTTCGGTGGCATTCTGCTTGCCACCGCCCGCGCGCTGGGGGAGACTATGGCGGTGCTGATGGTGGCGGGCAATGTCGTACAAAATCCCAGCGGCTTGTTCGAGCCAGTGCGAGTGCTGACCGCGAACATCGCCCTCGAAATGGCCTACGCCACCGGTACGCACCGAGCGAGTCTGTTTGCCTCCGGTCTGATGTTGACGCTGCTGGTACTGGTGCTGGCCTCGTTGGCGGCGCGCATTGGAGGTCATACACGCAATGTCTGATCGCGCCTTCACCTATGGCATTTGGGGCGCGGCGTTGTTAGTGTCGTCCGCCTTCCTGTGGTTGCTGGGCGATCTGGTCTGGCATGGGGTGCCACATCTTTCCTGGTCATTTCTGGTGAGCGAGCCGATGAATGCGGGCCGCGCAGGCGGCATCGCACCCATTCTGGTATCCACCGTGCTGATACTCGCCGTGGCGCTGGTGGCAGTGGTACCACTGGGGCTGGGCGCCGCCGTGTGGCTGGCCGAATATACCCGGCGCGGCGGCGTGTCAGGGCAAAGTATCCGCCTCAGTCTCGACGTATTGGCGGGGGTGCCATCCATTGTGTTCGCGCTGTTCGGTTATGCATTCTTCTGTGTCTTTTTAGGGCTCGGTTTCTCGATTCTATCGGGTGGCCTGACGCTGGCCTGCATGATACTGCCGATCTTCATCCGTACCAGCGAGGCCGGGCTTGCCGCCGTCACGGACGAGTGGCGTCACGGCGCGGCGGCGCTGGGTATGACGCGCGCCGCCGCCCTATGGCATATCCTGCTGCCGGCGGCCGCGCCGGCCATCGTCGCTGGCCTCATGCTCGGCATCGGCCGCGCCACGGCGGAGACGGCGGCGCTGATATTCACCAGCGGTTACGTGGATCGCATGCCGGAATCGCTCGCTGATTCCGGCCGCGCACTGGCCGTGCATATCTACGATTTAACCATGAACGTCAGCGGCGGCGACGGTGCGGCCTATGCCTCAGCTCTGGTGTTAATCGTGCTGATAGTGGCGATCAACATAGGTGCGCTCAGTCTCTCTGATCGCTGGCTGACACGGAGGATTACAACGTCATGACGATATCAAAACCCGAACTAGCAGTCACTTACACCGTCGGCGATGTCGCATCCGGGCCACCGTGCTGCGAGCCGATACCTCATCTGCGCATCGCCAACCTCTCTATCGCATACGGCGCCACCACCGTGCTCGACGATGTGTCGCTCAATATTCACAAGGGCTGCATCACCGCGCTGATCGGTCCATCGGGCTGCGGCAAGACCAGCTTTCTTTCCGCGCTCAACCGGCTCACCGATTTGATGCCGGGCGCACAAGTGTTGGGTAGTATCCACCTTAATGAAACGGACATCCTCGATCCGCGCCTCGACGTATTGACGTTACGGCGCCACATCGGCATGATCTTTCAAAAACCGAATCCATTTCCGCTCTCCATTCGTCGCAATCTGGAACTGCCGCTGCGAGAGCACGGCGTGCGCAGTCGCGCAGTGTTGGAGCATAAAATAGAAACCGCGCTGCGTGACGTGGGCCTGTGGGAAGAGGTACGCGACCGGCTCGATGCCCCTGCGCTCGCGCTCTCCGGCGGTCAGCAGCAGCGGTTATGCATTGCCCGCGCCCTGGTGCTGGAGCCTTCGGTGCTGCTCATGGACGAACCGTGCAGCGCCCTTGATCCGATTTCATCCGGCGTGGTGGAAGAGCTCATCCTGCGCTTGCGCGGCCGTTACACCGTCGTCATCGTCACCCACAATCTCGCCCAGGCACGGCGCATTGCCAATTACGCAGCATTTTTCTGGATGAAGGAGCGCGTCGGCAAGCTGATCGAATTTGGGCATTGTCGGCCTTTGTTTGAGACGCCGACGCATCCGCTGACGGCGGCTTACGTGTCGGGTCTGAGTGGCTGATAGCGGAATCAGTGAGCCCTACGATATAAAACAAGGAGCAGTTATGCACGCCACATTGCCTTTACTTGAGACCACCGACTTCCCTGCGCTCAAGCGCGCGCGGTTGGAGACCTTGCAGGTCAATCTAGGCTATTTGTGCAATCAGTCCTGTTTGCATTGTCACGTCAACGCCGGCCCGACCCGTACCGAGATCATGCAGCGTGACACGGTGGACTGCGTGCTGGATTATTTGCGCGCGGCGGACATCGCCACACTCGATCTTACCGGCGGCGCACCGGAGCTGAACCCGCATTTCAAATATCTGGTACAGGCGGCGTGTGACTTGGGTGTGCGGGTTATAGACCGCTGCAATCTTACCGTGCTGGAGCAACCGGGACAGGAAGATACGGCCGAATTTCTGGCCGGCCTGGGGGTTGCCATTACCGCTTCGCTGCCGTGCTACCTGGAAGACAACGTGAATCAGCAGCGCGGCGACGGCGTATTCCAGATCAGCATCCGCGTGCTGCAAAAACTTAACGCACTGGGTTACGGCCAGGCCGACAGCGGCCTTGCCTTGAATCTGGTATACAACCCGCAGGGGCCTACTCTGCCCCCGCCGCAACAGGCGCTGGAGCAGGATTACAAGACCTACCTTTTAGATCACTACGGCGTGGTATTCAATCAACTGCACAGTCTCGCCAACATGCCGATAAAGCGTTTTGGCAGCACGCTTATTTCGAAAGGCCAGTTTACCGGCTATATGGAGTTGCTGCGTGCAGCACATCAGGACAGCAATCTGGATAATGTCATGTGCCGTTCGCTGATCAGTGTCGATTGGCTGGGTTATGTGTATGATTGCGACTTTAACCAGATGCTCAACTTGCCGCTGCGCATCAATGGCAAGCCGCGCGCGCATTTATCACAGTTGATGGATGTAAATTTGGAGCATCACCCGATTGTGGTCAAGGATCACTGTTATGGCTGCACCGCCGGGCAGGGCAGTAGTTGTGGCGGCGCATTGAATTGACGAGGAATTTATGAACGCACAAGTAGAGAGTGTATTGGAACGTTATTCACAAGGCGCCAAGGAGCGGCAGGAAGCATTATGTTGCCCGGTAAATTATGATGTGAGCCTGCTGGCCTTGTTGCCACAGGAGATTATCGAAAAAGACTACGGCTGCGGTGACCCTTCGCGCTATGTGCGTGAGGGTGACGTGGTGCTCGATCTGGGCAGTGGCGGTGGCAAGATATGCTACATGGCCGCGCAACTGGTCGGCAGTGCAGGTCGTGTCATCGGTGTAGATATGAACGACGACATGCTCGCACTGGCTCGCAAGCACCAGCCTGAAATGGCTGTGACATTAGGCGCTGATCGTGTGCACTTCGTGAAAGGTAGAATTGAAGACCTGGCGCTTGATGTAGGGGCCCTGGAGCACTTCACCAGCACGCATCCAGAGGGCTCGGCGACTGAGCTCGCCGCATGGAAGAGTAAGCAGATCAGTGCGCGGCCACTGATTCCCGACAACTCGATAGATGTGGTGATATCCAACTGTGTTCTGAATCTGGTAGATGACGCCCACAAGCCACAACTTTTAAGCGAAATCTTTCGTGTGCTCAAGCCCGGTGGGCGTGTCGCGATTTCCGACATTGTCAGTGATGAGTTGATCCCGCAACATCTGAAAAGTGATCCGGATCTGTGGAGCGGCTGCATCTCCGGTGCGTTTCAGGAGCAGGAGTTTATTCATGCCTTTGCCCAGGCCGGATTCCTCGCCGTGCAGTATGACAAATGGGATGCCGCGCCGTGGCAGGTAGTGGAAGCCATCGAGTTCCGCTCAGTCACGCTCACCGCAGTGAAGGGGGCAGGGACGGAGTGCCTCGATTACGGACATGCAGTGCTCTATCGCGGCCCCTACGCTTCGGTCACTGACGATGAGGGCCACACCTACACGCGCGGCGAGCGCATGGCGGTATGCGAGCGCACCTACAGGCTGCTGACGGAAGGCCCTTACCGCGAACACTTCATCGGCATTACCCCGCGTGTGTTGCGTGAGCCCGTGACGTGGTGCGCCCCGGCGGGCACCAAGCGCCGGGCAGCGGAGACCAAAGGCGGTGTGCATGCGCAGGCCTGCGCACCGCAAGGCTGCTGCTGAACATAGCGTCCTAAATCTACTGCGCGTCTTTGATGCGGGTGCGTGCGGTGCTCGGAATCCTCATGTACTCAAATGTACACTCCGGTTCCTGCGCTCCACCGCCCCCGCCTGAAAGCCGCTCGCTACGATTTATGCCGCTATGTATAGCTAGGGCGCCGCTGCGAATGTAATGTCGCCGTAGTACGCTGTGGCACTGGCGCCTGTATTGTCGGTATCGGTCATGATGGCAATGCCGGAGATCATCGGCGGCTCTTCACCAAAGGCGCGCGTGTAGTCTTGGTAGATGTTGCGCTCTTCCTCTACCCACTGGCCGGATTTTTCATTGCCGCTTTTCACCACAATCATTTTTACAAAGTCCGTATAGCTGTTATCGACCACGGTGCCCACGGGTGCCTTGTTGTCCCATACATAGTTGATCGCGCCGATGGGGACATCACCATATAAAAAGCGCGCGGCTTTGTATTTAGCCTTTTTGCCAAAACTCACCTTGTCAGGTTCGTAGGCAAACGTGATGTAGATGCGTGCGGCGTAGTCATCACCCTGTTTGGTTTTGATGTCGGCCTTGTCTATCACCTGATCCACTTTCCAGCGCCAGCGCAGCAGTGGGTAGCGCGATGGATCAATGTGTACGGCGCGTGTGAGACCGGAGGCCGCAGCCTCACTGTGCGCCTTGACCACGACTGTGCCGCCCGCATCAATCAGGCTGTAGACCGTATGCCTATCGATCTTCTTGAACTCCAGCGGCTGCCATTCCTGCGCCGGTACACGGCCTGCAACGCCGTCAGAGAATTTGCCGGCGGTGATGGTCTCGGCATGGGCGACACCCGCAAGCATGCCGAGCATGAGTGCGGCCAGCGTAGTGTGATGTTGCATGGCGTGCTTATTTCTCAGACAGCAGTGCGTTGATCTGGCGCTCGGTTGTGTCGTAGCCGCCTTCACCGATGTGGGTGTAGCGTATCATGCCCTGCTTGTCGATCAGATAAAGTGTCGGCCAGAAGCGGTTGTGATAGCGGTTCCAGACCGTGAAGTCGTTGTTGATGGCGACTGCATGGCGTATGGCGGTATCGGCGACATAGCGCTTGACGTTGGCAATGTCACTCTCATGCGGAAATTCAGGCGAGTGTATACCGATGATCACGACACCCTTGGCGGCATATTTTTCGTGCCACGCTTTAATATAAGGCTCGACATTGCGGCAGTTGGAGCAGCCGAAGGTCCAGAACTCCACCATCACTACCTTGCCGCGCAGGTCGGCCATACGCAGCGGTGTGCTGTTGATCCAGGTCTGACTGGTGATTTCCGGTGCCTGCTGCCCCGTCGCGCTGTTGGCCGCCGGTATGCGCATGATCGCGGCCCCGGCCAGGGCCGTGGCTAATAGCCAGAACAAAAACATGTTATTCTTGTGCAGAGTAGTTTTCATAATATCCTCGCTAAGATAGGAAACTACGATCTACTCTATACGCTGCACCGCTCGATAAAATCACGAAATCATAAAATTTCAGTCGCATTCATGCATCCGCAGACATGTCCAGTGTAGTGCGTATATTTCCCGGCCTCGATACGGTCAGCGATGCGGCTGCCGCGCGCATCGCGGAGCTTGCCGCTCACGCGATTTCCAGCCGTGGTGCATTCCACGTCGCCCTGTCCGGCGGTGCTACGCCACGCCACCTCTATGAGCGCCTAGCACAAAAACCATTTGTATCTGAAATCGACTGGGCCAGCGTGCATATCTATTTCGGCGATGAGCGTTGTGTGCCGCCGGATCACCCCGACAGCAACTACGGCATGGCCGAGAGCGCGTTGCTGGTCCACGTGCCGATTCCGCGCGCGCAGATTCATCGCATCGAGGCGGAACTAGCCTACGTGCGTCAGCGTGCGGCGGCCTATGCCAGGGTGCTGGAGTCGCGTCTGCCTTTGGTGAACGCCACGCCGCAATTTGATCTGGTGCTGTTGGGTCTGGGGCCGGACGGGCACATCGCTTCATTGTTTCCCGCCACCGGTAGCGCACTCACCGATGCGCGCCCGGTGACCGCGGTCTATGCGGACAGCATGCATGCCTGGCGCATCAGCATCACCCTGCCGGTGATCAATCATGCACGCAATATTCTGCTGCCCGCCCTCGGGGCGGGCAAAGCCGATGTGCTGGGCCGGATATTCCGCAACACGCCGTCTGCGTCGCTGCTGCCGGCGCAAAGGATACAGTCGCAAGGTGTTCTGGAATGGTATCTGGATCAGGCCGCCGCTGCGCAGTTACCACCATGAAAGTGCTGGCGGGCGACATCGGCGGCACCAAGACCTGGCTGCGCGTGACGGAGTTCGGCGCCGACGGGCCACACGTGCTCGCGGAGCAGCGTTACGAAAGCGCGGCCTACACCCATTTGTCACCGGTGCTGGGCGAGTTTCTGGCCGGCCTGGGCTCGCCTCGCATCGATAAGGCCTGCTTCGGTGTGGCCGGGCCGGTGAAGGGTGACGGTGCGCGACAAACCGTGCAGGTAACCCATCTGCCCTGGCAACTCGACTCGCGCACGCTGACGGAAGAGCTCGCCATTCCCCGCGTGCGGCTGATGAACGACTTTCAGGCCACGGGTTATGGCATTGAAGCGCTGGCCGAGTCAGAACTGGAGGTGTTGCACGCGGGTCTGCCCGTGCCTCATGCGCCGCGCCTTGTGCTTGGCGCCGGCACCGGCTTCGGCATGGCGCAGTTGATCTGGCAGCAGGATCACTACGAGGTGTTGCCTTCCGAAAGCGGGCATGCCGATTTTGCGCCGCGTAACGAACTTCAGATCGAGTTGCTGCGCTATTTGATGCAACGTGATGGCCGCGCGTTTTACGATCAGATTGTGTCCGGGCCCGGTCTGGTGAATATTTACGATTTTCTCAGCACCCGTCAACCCGCAGCGGCCAGCGCGGCATTGCGGCAAGCGATGCAGGGAAGCGACGCCGCCGCCGCGATCACTGAATTTGCCTCGCGTGAGCAGGATAGCTTGGCGCTTGCGGCGCTCGATTTATTCATCACGCTCTACGGCGCATGGGCGGGCAGTCTCGCGCTCATCACCCAGTCGCGCGGCGGGGTCTATGTCGCGGGTGGCATCGCGCCCAAAATCATCGAACGGCTGAAGGCGGGTGGGTTTATGTGCGCCTTTCTCGACCAGGGCGTCATGACGCCGGTGGTGGAAGCTATGCCGGTGCAGGTGGTGTTGAATGCACAGGTGGGGCTGGTCGGCGCCGCGCTTGCAGGCAGCCGTCTGTAGAGTGTCTTGCATGTACAGCGTAATTACGGTGAAATAGAAACATGAACGAAGTAGCCCAGCACAAAATGAAGATAGATGTGGAAACCGTCTATATCGGTGAGCAGTCTGCACCCGAAAAGGGACGCTTTGTGTTCGCCTACACCATCACGATCCAGAATCTGGGCAGTGTCGCGGCCAAGTTGATCAGCCGTCATTGGGTGATCACCGATGCCAACGGCAAGGTGCAGGAGGTGCGTGGCGATGGCGTGGTAGGCGAGCAGCCGTATCTGCAACCCGGCGAAGGTTTTCAGTACACCAGCGGCACTCTGCTCGAAACCCCCTTCGGCACCATGCAGGGCAGCTATCAAATGGTGGCGGATGACGGGATGAAGTTCGACGCGGTGATTTCGCCCTTTGCGCTCACGATGCCTTATACGCTGCATTAGCCACGGCATTACTAAGCAAGGCAAAATCCTGTAGCGATAACTGCTCGGCGCGCACGCCGGGATCTATGCCGAGCGCGCGGATTTCGGTTTCTGCCAGCAGCTCCTTTAAGCCGTTACGCAGTGTCTTGCGCCGCTGCGCAAAGGCCGCCCGTACCACTGACTCAAAAACCTTTTCATCGGCTACCGCGACCGGCGGTGTGGCGTGCGGCACCATGCGTATCACGGCGGAATCCACCTTCGGCGCGGGTGTGAAGGCGCCCGGCCCGACATGAAACAGTTTTGTCACGGCGCAGCGATATTGAATCATCACCGACAGCCTGCCGTATGTGCGGCTGCCCGGTGCGGCGACCATGCGCTCGACCACTTCGTGTTGCAGCATGAAATACATGTCGCGTATGCAGTGCGCCTGTTGCAGTAAATGGAACAGCAGTGGCGTGGAGATGTTGTAGGGCAGGTTGCCGATGACACGCAACCGTGCCTCGTGCTTCATCAGGGCGCAAAAATCAAAGCGTAGTGCGTCCTGCTGGTGTATGCGCAACTCGCCCAGCTCCGCGCACGAGCTGCGCAGGGGTTCAATCAGGTCGCGGTCGAGTTCGACGACATCGAGCACTCCCACTGTGCGCAGCAGGTCACGGGTGAGTGCACCACGGCCTGGCCCGATCTCAACCAGAGGCTCGCCCGGTTGGGGGTGTATGGCGGCGATGATGCGCTGAATCACGCTGCGGTCATGCAGAAAATGCTGACCGAAGCGCTTGCGCGCGGTGTGTCTGGAGGACTCAGCCACCGGCTTTGCACGCCACAAGTGTGAGCGCGGTCTGCATTGCCGCCATCAGGCTGCCGCTACGCGCCGCGCCGCGGCCGGCGAGTTCCAGCGCCGTGCCATGATCCACCGAGGTGCGGATGATGGGCAGGCCGAGGGTGATGTTGACCGCTGCGCCGAACCCCGCGTGTTTCAGCACCGGCAGGCCCTGATCGTGGTACATGGCGAGCACGGCGTCTGTCTGTGCCAGCGTGTCGGGCACAAACAGCGTGTCGGCGGGCAGCGGGCCGGTGAGCTGCATGCCTTCGGCGCGCAGGCGCGCGAGCACCGGTTCGATGATGTCGATTTCCTCGCGCCCCAGATGGCCGCCTTCACCCGCATGAGGATTGAGACCGCAGACGAGTATGCGCGGCTGGGGAATATTAAAGCGTGTTTGCAGATCATATTGCAGCACACGCAGCACGGCCTCCAGGCGCGGCGCGGTGATGGCGCGGCTCACAGCGCTGAGCGGCAGGTGCGTGGTGACGAGCGCCACGCGCAGACCGGGTATCGCCAGCATCATCACCGGTTGCGGAGTATGTGTAAGTTCGGCGAGAAATTCCGTGTGGCCCGCGAAGGGGAATCCGGCATCATTGATGATGCCCTTGTGCACCGGGCCGGTGACGAGCGCATCGAATGTCCCCGTGAGACAGCCCGCCACCGCAGCGCGCAGTGTCTTCAGTACATACTCTGCATTGGCCGCATCGAGTTTCCCGCACTGCGCGGGCCTGGCCAGCGGCACAGGCAACACCTTGAGTGTGCCGGGCGTGTGCGGTTGTGGCGGCAGCGCCGGATCGAAGATTTCCGTCCTGAGCGGAAGGCTGAGGGTGCGCGCGCGCTGAATCAGCAGCGCGGGGTCGGCGACAGCGACGAGCTCGGTGGGAAAAGGCTCTTGCGCGATCTGTATGCAGAGATCCGGCCCGATACCAGCGGGTTCACCAGGAGTTAGAGCGAGGCGTATCATTTAAGTAGCAAGTAGAACACGGGAGTAGCCTGCTTGAAGATGTCTTATCTTGCTACTTTATACTTGCCACTTACTATTATTCTTCAGAAGTCTTGTATTCCACATACGCTTCATCCCGCAGGCTGCGTATCCAGGACTGGGTTTCTTCTTCGATCTTGCGCTGACGGATCGCTTCGCGCGCCTGGGTGCGCCGGAATTCTTCCGTGTTGTCGTGGTCGCGCCGCTCCATCACTTGCACGATGTGCCAGCCGAAGGAGCTTTGGAACGGTGTGCTGACCTCGTTGGGTTTCAGGGTGTTCATCGCCTCTTCAAAGCGCGGATCGAGATCGCCCGGATTGGTCCAGCCGAGCGCGCCGCCGTTGACGGCCGTCGCGGCGTCTTCGGAGTGGGAGCGCGCCAGGCCGGCGAAGTCTTCACCGCCCTCGATGCGTTGCTTGAGTTGTTCGAGGCGGGTCTGTGCATCCTTGTCCGAGGTGAGCTCGTTGGGGCGCACCAGTATATGACGCGCGCGCGTCTGTTTGACCACGTGCTGCTCCCCGCCGCGCTGCTCGATCAGCTTCACGATATGAAAGCCGCTTGCGCTGCGTATGAGATCGCTGATGCCGCCGGGCTTCATGCGCGGCACCACGTCGGCAAACACGCTGGGGAGTTGCGCCGCCGTGCGCCAGCCGAGATCACCACCCTGCAGGGCTTGCGGATCCTGCGAGATGGAAACAGCCGTATCGGTGAAGCTTGCGCCTGAGCGCAGTTTGTCCAGCACTTGCTGGGCCTTGGCTCGCGCCGCCTGTACCTTTTCCGGTGCAGCGGCCTCAGGCAGCCCGATCAGTATCTGCGCCACATGGTATTCATTGCCGGCTCCGGCGCCCTGTGCCCCCTGTGTGGCGAGGAAGTCGCTGATTGCCTGATCGGTGACGTTGATGCGGCTGTCCACCTGACGCTGGCGCAGGCGGTTGATGATGATCTCCTGGCGGATATTTTCACGGAATATGGCGAAGTCGAAGCCGTCACGTGTAAGTATCTCGCGGAACTGACTCAGCGTGATGTTGTTTTGTTGGGCAATGGTGTTGATGGCGCGGGCGAGCGTGTCATCGTCCACGCGGATGCCGGTGCTTTCCGCGAGCTGCATCTGAAGATGCTTGACGATGAGACGTTCCAGCACCTGTTTTTGCAGGGCCTCTGCGGGAGGAATTTCAATATTCTGCTGGCGCAGTTGTTGCGTGATGGTGCGCATCTCGGTAGCAAGTTCACTCTGGGTGATGACATCGTTGTTCACCACCACGAGGATTCTGTCCAGCCCGATTACGCTGGTTCGCGCGGCCTTGGGCTCTGCCGCATGCAGCGTTAAAAGAGGTAACAATAGAGCAGCAGCAAACAGATAACGTAACTTCATCGGAGTGACTCATAAGTCAGTAATTAAGGCTACGCTCTCCTACACGTCCCCGCCCCC
>CAWUTX010000085.1:0-3007 GCA_963925015.1 uncultured Gammaproteobacteria bacterium | reverse complement strand
GATAACTTCGTAGATGCCATCGCCAAACAAAAAGCCGCGATCCATGGGCGATATTTTGGCTTGGTCGAGGGGCAGAAAACTGCCGTTTAAGTGGTCGTCGTCATTCCATGGTTTCAAGATAACTTTGTGCACCGCACCGTCGTTGACCGCGCCCATCACCGCACCGGTGTCGGCCTGGCCGGTGAGCATGATGCGGACCATCTCCGGATGCGCCGCTTTGGCTTTTTTCAGCAGTTCCGCGCCGTTCATACTGGGCATCATGTAGTCGCAGAGCATGAGATGAAATTTTTCCTGGCTGAGCAGCGCCATCGCTTGCTGGCCATTGGCTGCGAGCGCAACGGTGTAATTCTCCTGACGGAATACGCGTTGCAGCGCCTTGAGCACGTTGGTGTCGTCATCCACCAGCAGCAGGCGATAGACGGGCCGGGCAGGTTCGGCGGGTGTCGATGTGTCGGCGGCTGCGCCGGTGAACAGGGAGGTGTGCTGTGACATGGCTATTCCTTCTGCAAGGCCGGGAGCGGCAGATAGAGGCTGAATGTGCTGCCCACATCCACGCCTTTGTGGGCGGGGGGCATCGACGACACGGCTCTGTGCTGGACCCGAGCCACGGCCGCCTGCAGCGCCTGCTGGGTCACGGGCGGTGAAAGCACCTCGCGCACGCTAATGCGCATGGCCTCAATCAGGAATGTTTTGCTCAGGCGCTGCGCCGGGCAGAGCAGTATGACTGCCATGCCGGGGTGGCGCAAGGTTATGTGCTCGAGATCCGCCAATTCCGTCTGGCTGTCGCAGGTGCCGTCGAGTATCAGGATGTCCGGCTGGCTCTGGCACACCGCCTGCTCCGCCTGGGCAATGCCGCCGGAAAAGAAGACCGCCTCCGCCAGCCCATTCTCCGGGTCGAGAAGAGGGCGCAGATCCTTCGATGCCTGCTCACTTTGTGTAACCACCGCAATCTTCATGCCTACCCTTAAATTATTTTAGAATTATTTTGCGCCGAATATTTCAACTACGGGCTCAAGCCCAAGCTTTCAGCGGGCATGACCACTGTTGAATCCGGAATGTTGATGGCTAGGAACGGGAATAATCCGACCAGCGGTACGTATTGCACGGGGTTGCAGCCACTCTCTGCCGCTGCGCACACTTTGGCCTCGACGAAGCGTATGCAACTGCTGCTTCTGCCCCCGTCCAGGCACGCCCCCAGGTTGTCTGCGGCGCTGGTGGGCTCAGGGCTCGCGTCCACTCCCACCCCGGTGGACGGATTGTAGCTGCTCAAGTAGCGGATACTGATCGTCGCGTCGGTCAGCTCCGGCCCGGCGGGCAGGGCCACCGCTCCGCTGGTTCCGCCCCGAAAGATGGCCTCCCGCTTGATCGCCGCCCGGTCATCTATCCACCTTACCACCGCTTCCCGCGCAGCCTTGCGCGTCACCTCCTGCACCGTGTTCCACAGGTAGAGCAGGCGTCCGAACTCGATAATTCCCAGCAGCAAGGTGAAGAACACTAGCGCAATCAAGGCAAACTCGACCGCCGCCGCGCCGCGTTGCCGGCGTGGGGGTGTTGCGGAAGCCATTCCCGTCTTCTTCAGCATGGCCCCATCCTCATTGCATGTAGCGCATGGTGGTGTAAGGGGAGAGCGTGGCGCTCCAGGAAGTCACACCGGTTGGCAGAATGAACGGGATCAACCCGCCGATCGTGACCGGATAGGCGTTAATGCGCATGGTGATGTAGTTCGGCGCGGTACAGCTGGGGTTGCACACCACATCAACCTGGCTCACGGTAAAATTCGGCACGCGGGCCGCATCTGCTGCTGCCTTCACCATCTGCTGCGCCTGTGTGATGAGGTCGTCATTAAGCGCTACGTCACTGCTGGCCCTGGAATCGGAGAGAAACCGCGCGCTGCTGCGCGTTGCCTTCGCCAGCGCATCGTAGTACCAGAGCGTCCTGCCAAACTCAACGATACCGGCGACGATCAACAGCAGGACGAAGATAACCAGCGCGAACTCCACGGCGGCGGCGCCGCGCGCTTTGCGCATGCCCTGTGTGATCCGCTTCGTCTTGTCCGCGTAGCGCATAGCGCGATCCTTTATCTATAAAGCTTGATGCCGGGGGCCGGCATGGTCGTCATCATGCTGACGAATTCGAGATACAACTCATCCGGGAGATCGGCCTTAACCGGCATGAAGAACTTTCCGACCGCAATCGTGGGTAGGGCGGCACACTTGTTGCCCGGACCTACCTGCGATACCGCGCCGTCGACGCAGTCTAGTATCAGCATGCTTAGCACGCGCCGATTGCGAACCCCTAACGTTGGATTGTTAGGAGGTGTGCGGAAGTATGGGCTGCCCGATGTCGTGAAGTAGGGCGGAGTGGACGCAGCAGGCACGGGCGGCGGATAGCCGCCGGTGTCGGCCTGGCCTTTGTACAGTTCGAACCAGTCAGTGAGTGTGTGATCCGCGCCGGTGGCAAAGTTCCTTTCGCGGCTGTATGACCAGAGTGCGCCGTAATCTTTGAATTTCACGCTGCCGCTGATAGGCGCGGTTCGAGCCGCTCCCGATGTTGTTTTGTCGATAGGCTGCCTGTTGGTAATGGTGATGCCCTGCTGGGAAGGGATGGCATTCCCACCCGGCTCCATCCATCTCCTGGGGCCTCCGGTTCCATTGTCATCGTACTGGTACTCCATGACGTTGGCATCCGGTGGCGCGGTAGCCACGTCGCACAGGGACCCCCGGAACTCATCAAAGCGTGAATTGAGCTCCTTTTCTACGGAAGATGAGACACCCGTGTTGACGAAGACCTGCCCCGGCAGGGCCCTGACCACGGCCGATTCGCCGGTGCACACAAAGGGCGCCATCTTATCGCGGGAGTTCCATTGGGGGTCCACGTCCGCGCAGGTGTCCGGGGGCGCATGGAGCGGGTTAACCCATATCGGATCGGCGGTGATGGGGAGGGGGTTTAGCTCCCGCACGTTGTACGCCACGCCGCGGATGAATCCCTGCTCCTTCCTGGTCTTGTC
>CAWUTX010000084.1:0-11138 GCA_963925015.1 uncultured Gammaproteobacteria bacterium | reverse complement strand
ACAATCCTTGTTTGACGCGCGACTCCAGGTCCTGGTGTGTCGCCGCGATCACGCGGACGTTGGCCTTGATCGGCTGGTGTCCGCCGACGCGGTAGAAATGACCGTCGGACAGCACGCGCAGGAGACGTGTCTGCAGTTCCTGCGGCATGTCGCCGATTTCGTCGAGGAACAGCGTTCCGCCCTCGGCCTGCTCAAAGCGGCCGCGACGCATGTTCTGTGCGCCGGTGAAAGCACCGCGCTCATGACCGAACAGCTCGGATTCCAGCAACTCCTTCGGAATGGCGGCGGTGTTGATGGCAATGAACGGACGGCCTGCTCGCGGACTGTGGCGATGCAGCGCGCTGGCGACCAGCTCCTTGCCGGTGCCTGATTCGCCGTTGATGAGTACCGTGATGTGCGAGCGTGACAGCCGTCCGATGGCGCGGAACACCTCCTGCATCGAGGCGGCCTCGCCAATGATCTCCGACGTTGCGCGCTCTTCTGCCGGGGCGCGGGCGTTGCGCTGCCGTTGATGGGCGATGGCACGCCGCACCACCTCCACCGCTTCATCGGTGTCGAACGGTTTGGGCAGGTACTCGAAGGCCCCGCCCTGATAGGCCGCCACCGTGCTGTCGAGGTCGGAATGCGCGGTGATGATAATGACCGGCAGCTCGGGATAGCGTGTACTGACCTCGGCGAGCAGTACAAGCCCATCGGTGCCGGGCATGCGGATATCGCTGATGAGTGCATCGGGCCGCTCGCGCGCAAGTGCAGTGAGCACCCGCGCGGCATTTTCGAAGCACGTCACCTCCATGCCGGCATGGTGCAATGCCTTGTCCAGTACCCAGCGGATAGAGCGGTCGTCATCGACGACCCAGACGCGATTTTTTTCAGTCATGGCGCACTCCGTTATCAATCGGCAGTAACAAAGTGAAGGTGGTTTCGCCGGGGTGGCTCGCGCATTCAATCAGTCCGCCGTGTTGATTGATGAGGGCCTGCGCGATGGACAATCCGAGGCCGGTGCCGTCAGCGCGCCCGGTGACCATCGGATAAAAGATGCTCTCGATCAGGTGTCCGGGAATGCCGGGGCCATTGTCGATGACGTCGATGCGTGCCACCAGGCGATGACGTTTCTGGCCGATGCTCGATTGGCGCTGGACGCGCGTGCGCAGCCGGATAGTGCCCTGCTCGCCGAGTGCCTGCCCGGCGTTACGCACGATGTTAAGCAGCGCCTGAATGAGCTGCTCCGGGTCGGCATGGAACTCCGGGATGCTGATGTCGTAGTCGCGCACCAGGCGCACACCGTCGGGCACCTCCGCCAGCACCAGGCTGCGCACGCGCTCCAGCACCTCATGGATATTGGTGAGGCGGCGCTGTGGCAGACCCTGTGGCCCGAGCATGCGCTTGAGCAGATTTTGCAGCCGGTCGGCCTCGCCGATGATGATGCGCGTGTACTCCTTGAGCGCCTCCGAAGGCAGCTCGCGCTCGAGCAACTGCGCCGCACCGCGCAGCCCGCCGAGCGGATTGTTGATTTCGTGCGCGAGACCGCGCAGCACGGCGCGGTGGGCATGGTGCTGTGACAGCAGATGTTCCTCGCGCGTAATGCGCAGATGCTGATCCACGCGGGTGAGCTCCAGCAGCAGTTCCTGCTCGCTGAGAGGCGTGACCGTCGCATCGAGGGTCAACAGGGCCCTGTCAGCGAGACGCAACTGCAACTCGCGCTCGGTGAACGGATGCAGGGTGGCGAGCGTGCGCTGCAAGGCGCTAATGAAGGTATCCGCATCGGGCATGAGATCGCGCGCCGTCATGCCGCGCATCTGGCGTGCGCTGGTGGCGAACAGCATCTCGCCCGCAGGGTTGGTGTAGCGCAGGCGCAGGCTGCGGTCGAACAGCAATACCGCAGTATTGAGGTTCTCGATGATGCTTGAATAAAGTGCGCTGCGTGTCATGAGGATGTCGGCTGTGTGGCCGTGTTTGCAAGAAGCAAACCAGCATACGATCAATAGTAAAAATAATTATTAAAAACATACGCATAGGAATAAATCAGCCTATGCGCGAAAGACGCGAGAAGCCCTAGGATAAACTAAAACAGGGCGTGACGCACCATTATGGTGCGAGCGCTACGGCGGGTTGAAGCTGGGGATCAGGAGCGGATTATTTTTTAAAACTTGGCCGACTGCCGCTTCATGTGAAAGGTGACGCTTTGTGAGGTGATCAGCATCACCCCTTTTTCGTCGAGCACTGTGATCTGGAGTGTATGGCTACCACGGTCGACATTGTGCAGACCGAATTTGGTGGCCGCGTGAGTCTCCGGCAATGGCTTGCCATCAAGTGTGAGGCTCACCTTGTGGCCCCACTGCGGGCTCCACTCGGGTTCTGATGCGAGTTCCACCTGCACGTTGCCGGTATTTTCGCGCACGGTGGCATCGCTTTCCGGCTTCACTATGGAAAGCTTGCTATAGCCCTTGAACGGCGGGACGGATTTTTTTGCGTCGACCTGAGGCCCGCTTGATGTGGGGGCGGTGGTGGATGTGGTGACCGGCGCTGTGACGGGCGCAACGGCGGGGAATTTCGGCATCTCCACTTCGATCGCGCCCGGCTGCGGCTTGTCGGAGTAAGTCACCTTGCCGTCCGGCCCTACCCACTTGTACACGCCGCCGAAAACGCACAGCGGCAGAGCCAAACCGAGCAGAATCAGCAGTAAACGCGACGCAGAATGTGTTTGCATGACCCTAGCATAGACAAGAAGTCAGAGCCGAACAATGCCCGGCAGAGGTTACGCGTGCTGCAGAAGCGTGACAGTAATGAGGTGCTGGAATGCTGGCGCTCAGGCAAGTCGCACGCCGTGGTGCGGGGCCTCAAATGCAGAGTCGGCGGTGGGTGCAGGAGGTGCACTGGTCACTTCAAACGACTTGCCGGAGTGCTTGCACTGGCCGTTGAAGTAGGCGCCGGTTTCAACGCCGAACGACTGATGCCACATGATGTCACCGTTGACTTTGGCCGTCAGGGCAAGATGCACGGCGTTTGCGGTAATGGAGCCATGTACCTCGCCCCGGATGGCGACCTCTCGCGCGTGTATGTCGCCGGTGATGCGCGCCTCTGCGCCGACGGTGAGTTTACCTGCGTGGACGTTGCCTTCGACAGTGCCGTCGATCTGTGTCTCGCCCTCGGTGGAGAGATCGCCGGTGACGGTGAGGCCCGCGCTCAGAAGGGAGGGCGCGCCATTGTTCTTGTGCTTGCTCATGGGTGTCGCCTTGTTATTTCTGAAAAACATGCTTGCCTGCGTTCAGAAAAAGGGCTGGGTCACGTGGCTCGCCTTGATACGCAATCTCGTAGTGCAGGTGGGGGCCGGTGCTGCGTCCGGATGAGCCGACTAGGCCGATTTTTTGATGCAGTTCCACCCGCTCGCCGGGCGTCACCAGCAGTTTGTTCAAGTGCCCGTGGCGCGTCGTCAGGGCGAGGCCGTGATCAATCTCGATCATATAGCCATACGGGCCGTCGCGGCCGGCGAATGTGATCTTGCCCGGTGCGGTGGAGTAGACCGGTGTGTTAAAGGGGGCGGAGATATCGAGGCCGCTGTGCATCGCCCAGCGGTTGGTGAAAGGGTCTTGACGCTTGCCGAAGCGGCTCGACAGGTAGCCGGTGTTGATCGGCGCCGCGACGGGCAGATGCTCAAATAGACCCTCCAGGTGTGCCCAGCGGTTCATCTGGGTTTCCATCTCTGCCACGCTGTCTTCAAACATGTTATCCATGTCGGCAAACGGGTTTCCGGTTTTAGTCGCAGGCTTGCTGGCCGCCATGAGGGGACCGCCCACGCCGGCATTGGTTTTGCTGCCCAAGGTGTTGAGGTTGAGGCCGGTGAGCTTGATCACCTGCTCCAGCCGGTCGGCGTTGCCCTTGGTGCGCTCCTGGATTTGGGCCATAAGGGTGATCTGGGCATCCTTGATCTCGGTTACCCGAGTGAGCGCACCGGAGAGTTGTGCATGCAGTGTGGTGACTTCGCTGTTCAGGTTTTGCGCGACGGTACGTGCACTGTCGCGCTCGGCGGACAGCTGCGCAAGCTGTACTTCCTTGGCGGAGAGGGTCGCGCGATATGAGGAGATCACTTCCGTGTAAGGCCGCGTGCTGATCCACGACGCGCCCGCCCAGCCGATCATCATCAGCACGAGCAGGCACATCCCGACCTGCACGTTGCGCGACAGCAAGAGATACCGCACCTGCCCTTGACTGCGGTACAGAAGCTGTCGTTCCGGGAATAAGCGGCCTACGTGAAGACTGATAGGTTTAAGCAGTTGCACAACACGTTCCCTATTACTGTCATAGACTCAATTAGTGTCTCCAAGGGATCAATTACATTACATCTCTTGGGTGATTGCAAGCTTCATGGGTACCATGATTAGACCAAGTATAATTTTATAGCACACCGTTGCAAATGATTCACTGTGCCCATCTTGTTGATTATCGATAAAATAAAACGCCCCCAAGAGGGGGCGTCGTTGTTGCCGTACCGGTAAGTATTTTATAGGCTGTAGTACATGTCGTACTCGACCGGGTGCGAGGTCATGCGCAGGCGGGTGACTTCCTGCATCTTGAGGTCGATGTAGGAGTCGATCACGTCATTGGTGAATACGCCGCCTGCGGTGAGGAACTTGCGATCCTTGTCGAGGTGTTCCAGCGCCATGTCGAGCGAATGGCACACCTTCGGAATTTTCTTTTCCTCTTCCGGCGGCAGGTCGTAGAGGTCTTTGTCCATCGCCTCGCCCGGATGAATCTTGTTCTGGATGCCGTCGAGGCCGGCCATTAGCATCGCCGAGAAGGCGAGGTACGGGTTGGCGCTCGGGTCGGGGAAGCGCACCTCGATACGGCGCCCCTTGGGGTTGGCGACATAGGGGATGCGGATTGAGGCGGAGCGGTTGCGCGCCGAGTAGGCGAGCATGACCGGAGCCTCGAAGCCCGGCACCAGGCGCTTGTAGCTGTTGGTGCCGGGGTTGCAGAAGGCGTTCAATGCGCGTGCGTGCTTGATGATGCCGCCGATGTAATACAGCGCGAGGTCAGACAGCCCGCCGTATTTGTTGCCGGTGAACAGATTCTTGCCGGCCTTGGCGAGCGATTGGTGGCAGTGCATGCCGGAACCGTTGTCGCCGACCAGAGGCTTGGGCATGAAGGTGGCGGTCTTGCCGTAGGCATGGGCGACATTCATCACCACATACTTCAAGATCAGGATTTCGTCGGCCTTCTTGGTGAGGGTGTTGAACTGGGTGGCGATTTCGTTCTGGTTGGCGGTGGCGACCTCGTGATGATGCGCTTCCACGATCAGGCCCATCTCTTCCAGAGTCAGTGACATCGCGGAGCGGATGTCCTGCGCCGAATCCACCGGCGGCACGGGGAAATAGCCGCCCTTGATGCCGGGGCGATGGCCGATGTTACCACCTTCAAACACCTTCTCGGAATTCCATGCGGCCTCATCGGAGTCGATCTTGATGAACGAGCCGCTCATGTCGGCCCCCCAGCGCACATCGTCGAAAATGAAGAACTCAGGTTCCGGGCCGAAGTAGGCGGTGTCGGCGATGCCGGTGGATTTCAGATATGCCTCGCAGCGTTGCGCGAGCGAACGCGGGTCGCGCTCGTAGCCTTTCATGGTGGTAGGTTCAACCACGTTGCAGCGCAGCAGCAGCGTGGCTTCGTCCATGAACGGATCCATCACGGCGCTGTCCGCGTCGGGCATCAGGATCATGTCGGATTCGTTGATGTGCTTCCAGCCGCCGATAGAGGAGCCGTCAAACATCTTGCCGTCCTTGAACAGCGCGGCGTCCACCGTGTGCGCGGGGCAGGAGACGTGCTGCTCTTTGCCCTTGGTGTCGCAGAAACGGAAATCCACAAACTTGACCTTGTGGTCTTTGATCATCTTTAAAACTTTTGCAGACATGATGCCTCCGGAAAAATTAAGCGCTTACTGCGACCGCACAAGGCCGCAGCACAAAATTCAAGTCGCCATTTTTGCATGAAACATGCCATTAGGGAACCCTTCATTTTGGCGGAGTTTTTTTACACGAAGGATGAGAAACTGCACTGGGAGGGTGCGTACAAGGGCGCGGCGCACCTTGTTGGTGCGTCATGGAATATGGCTGGTGAATGTGTTTAGATGAGCCAGTTAATGGAGGCCCTGCAAATCATAGCGTGCGACCGGGAGCGCGGCAGTGGCGGTGTTGCGCATAGCCTCGAAGGCCCAGCGACTGCCGGTGTCCTGCCACAACTCGAAGGTCTGCAACAGCGGTGGCGTGGCGGCGGTACCTTTGCCGATGACGTGCAGCACGTCGATGAGGGGGACGAAGTCCTGCGAGAGGTGGGCATACAACCCCGCCGAGGTGTTGCGCAGCAGGGTGGAAAGCTGGCTGTAAGCGCAGCGGCCCAAGTCGACGAAGTAACTCGCCTTCACACGCCGCCGCTCCGCCTGCTGCGGAAACAGGCCGGAGAACAAGCAGGCATTGATCGCCCACGTCCTTGAGCCGCTCCTGCTGCAAACGCCCCACCTCGCGCGCGCCGTTCAGATATTCCAGCGCAAGCAGAGTGTTCGCGATTTCCGGGCGCCGCGTAAAGCGCATCAGCAGAAACACGAGGTAGCTTTCCAGTTCCTCGACCAGAGGCTGGGCCGCCGTAGCTTCCGCTTCGTGTACAAGATCATATCATTGAGCCGTGGCTGGAGGGTGAGTGACCAAGGTTGTCGTATCGGTTTCCTGTGCTGCCGTACTTAAAAGCGGCAAGTGCGCGATAATCTTGAGCGAGCAGGAGTCATGCCATCGGCCTGCACATGCCGCAACAGCATGCCATCGGCTATACTGGGCGCTCTGAATTAGGGACAACAATGTCGAAACAGCTCCTCGTGCAGTCAAACATTTGCCGCCCCCCCGCCACCTTCCAGGACCTGATACTCACGCTACAGGCGTACTGGTCGGAGCAGGGCTGTGTGCTGCTGCAACCTTATGATCTCGAAGTCGGCGCGGGCACTTTTCACCCCGCTACGTTTTTGCGCGCCATCGGGCCGGAGCCGTGGAAGGCCGCCTACGTGCAGCCCTCGCGCCGTCCCAAAGACGGTCGTTACGGCGAAAATCCCAATCGCCTGCAACACTATTATCAATATCAGGTAGTGCTGAAGCCCTCGCCCGATAACATTCAGGATTTGTACCTCGACTCGCTGCGGGCGCTCGGCGTCAACATGAGCGAGCACGACGTACGCTTTGTCGAGGACGACTGGGAGTCTCCCTCGCTCGGTGCCTGGGGCCTGGGCTGGGAGGTGTGGCTCGACGGCATGGAAGTCACCCAGTTCACCTATTTTCAAGAGGTGGGGGGCTTGAAGTGCGCACCGGTGCTGGGCGAAATCACCTATGGCTTGGAACGCCTCGCCATGTACCTGCAAGGCGTGGAGAGCGTGTTCGATCTGAAATGGACGGACAGCGTGAGCTATGGTGACGTATATCACCAAAACGAAGTCGAGCAATCGAAATACAATTTTGAATACAGCAATGTCGAATGGCTGTTCAAATTATTCTGCCAATTTGAATCCGAGGCCAGGCGTTTGATGGAAAACAAGCTCACGCTGCCCGCTTTTGAAATGGTGATGAAGTGTTCGCACACCTTTAACCTGCTCGACGCGCGCGGCGCGATCTCCGTCACCGAGCGCGCCGCCTATATTGGACGTGTGCGAAACTTAAGCCGCGCCGTCGCGCAGAGCTACTACGATTCGAGGGAGGCCTTGGGCTTCCCCATCCTGAATAAAAAGTAAAACCATGCAAGACAGTCTACTCATCGAGCTTTTCACCGAAGAGCTGCCGCCCAAGTCGCTGCTCAAGCTTTCTCAGGCTTTTTGCAAAGGAATATTTGAAGGGCTGAAGGAGCAGGGCTTCGTCGCGGCGGATGCAGATTACGCCGCACTCGTCAGTGAGTTCGCCACGCCACGCCGCCTTGGCGTGCTGGTTAAAGACGTAGCCCACACACAATTGGAACGCATCATCGAGCGCAAAGGCCCGGCGCTCGCTTCCGCCTTCGACCAAAACGAAAAACCCATGCCCGCGCTCATCGGTTTCGCCAAATCCTGCGGCGTGGAAATCTCTGCGTTACAAAAACAGAGCGACAAAAAAGGCGAGCACTTCGTGTTCCGCGCCCAGCAACCCGGTGAGGCGCTGGAAAAGCACTTGTCTTCCATCGTCACAGGCGTCATCAAAAAACTCCCCGTCGCCAAGCTAATGCGCTGGGGCGATAGTGATGTGGAGTTTGTGCGCCCGGTGCATGGCTTGATGATGTTGCATGGGCAGAAGATCGTGCCGGGGAAGGTGTCGAGCCTGCACAGCAGCAACAAGACTCTGGGGCACCGCTTTCTGAGTGCAGGTGAAATAATCATTGCCGCTGCCGATGATTATGAAAAGGTACTCGAAGAAAAGGGCTCAGTCATTCCGGGTTTTGAGAAGCGCCGCCGCATGGTAAAAGATGAGTTGCGCGTTAGGGAGGGTGGCGCGCAGGTTTTGGACGATACTAATTTACTCAATGAAGTGACTGCGCTGGTGGAATATCCCACGGTCTACGCGGGACAGTTCGATGCACAATTTCTCGGTGTGCCGCAGGAATGCTTGACCCTGTCCATGAAGCAGCATCAAAAGTATTTTCCGCTGTTTGATGCAAGTGGAAAACTGCTGTCGCGCTTCCTGTTTGTAAGCAACAACCGGGTGGATGATCCCCGTCACATCATCCACGGCAATAATCGGGTATTGCATGCGCGCCTGAGCGACGCCAAGTTTTTCTACGATCAGGATCGAAAAACCAGCCTTGCCGGGCGCGTTCCAAGTCTGGCGAACGTGGTCTATCACAACAAGCTCGGCACGCAACTGGAGCGCGTCGAGCGCATGCAGAAACTCGCCGTGGCTGTCGCCGCGAGGCTCAAGGGAATAAAATTTTCCGCGGACATCAAGCAGGTCGGGCGTGCGACGTATCTGTGCAAGGCCGATTTGCTCACCGACATGGTGGGTGAGTTCCCGGAATTGCAGGGCGTTATGGGGCGCTACTATGCGCTGCACGACGGTGAGGCGGCGGAAGTCGCTGAGGCGATTCGTGAGCACTATGAGCGTGTGCCGTTCAGTTCCACCGGAATTTGCGTTGGCCTCGCCGACAAGCTTGATACGCTGGTTGGCATTTACGGCATCGGCCTTGTGCCCACGGGCGACAAGGATCCATTCGCGTTGCGACGTGCCGCTTTAAGCGTGTTGCGCACGCTGATGGAAAACAATTTATCGCTCAATCTGATGCAGCTTCTGGAAATCGCCGAGATGCAGTTCCCGGCGGGCGTGATTGCGCAAGACACCGTGCCCAAGTTGTACGATTTTATGCTTGAGCGCCTGAAGCCGTATCTTCGTGACCAGGAATTTGGCGCGGACGAAATAGAGGCTGTGCTGAGTTTGCGCCCCACGCGCATGGACTGGATTATTCCCCGCCTCAAGGCGATACAGGAGTTCCGCAAGCTGCCGGAGGCGGAGAGCCTCGCCGCCGCGAACAAGCGTATCCGCAATATTCTGAAGCAGGCCAAGGGCGCGGCGCGTGACGTGCTCGACCATGGACTGCTCAAGGAAGAAGCTGAGAAAAATCTCGCGCGGCAAGTGGAACAGCTTGAGGCGCAGGTGACGCCGATGCTGCACCGCGAAGAGTATACGCAAGCACTTAAACAGCTCGCGTCGTTGCGCCCTGCCGTGGATACGTTCTTCGACAAGGTGATGGTGATGGTGGAGGATACCGCCCTGCGCGACAATCGGCTCGCGCTGCTCACCAAGCTGGAGGGTTTGTTCATGGGCGTGGCGGATATTTCAAAGCTGCAATACGGCGCTTAGCACCCAGTCACTTGAAGCTCATCATCCTCGACCGCGACGGAGTCATTAACTACGACTCCGACGCATACATCAAGTCACCCGATGAATGGGTGCCTATCCCCGGAAGTCTGGAGTCCATCGCGCGTTTGAATCGTGCGGGCTACACCGTCGTAGTGGCCACCAACCAGTCGGGTGTCGGGCGCGGACTTTTTGATCTCGAGACCTTGCAGCAAATACACGAAAAAATGCAGCAGGAGCTTGCGCGTGTCGGCGGCAAAATAGATACGATATTTTTCTGCCCGCATACGCCGGATGATCACTGTGATTGCCGCAAGCCGAGGCCGGGTTTGTTGCTGGATATCGCAAAAAAGTTTAGCTGCGATTTAACAGCCATTCCCGCTGTCGGCGACGCGCTGCGCGACATCGAGGCCGCGCAGGCGGTCGGCGCGAAGCCGGTGCTGGTGCGTACCGGCAAGGGTGATGCGGTGGTGAAGAGCGGCAAGCTGCCTGCCGGAGTCGAGGTGTACGACAATCTCGCGGCCTTTGTGGATGCACTGCTGGGGCGGCACTGATGCAGTTTCTGCGCTCACTGCTGTTTGCAATCTGTCAGGTGATCGCCACGCTGATATTTGCGCCACTCAGTGTGCTGAGTGGCCTGCTGCCGTTTCAGGCGCGTTACTGTTTTATCTCGCAGTGGAATTATTTCAATGTCTGGTGCCTGGATAAAATTTGCGGCCTGCGTTACACGGTCGAGGGGCGCGAGCACATCCCGTCCGGCGCGTGCGTCATATTATGCAAGCACCAGTCCGCTTGGGAAACTATCGCCTTGCCGCGCATCATCCCGCTCACAGTGTCCTGGGTCTGCAAGCGCGAACTGTTGTGGATACCGTTTTTTGGCTGGGGCATGGCCATGATGCAGCCCATCGCCATAGACCGCAAGGCCGGGCGGCGCGCGCTCGATCAACTGTTGACGCAGGGGGTGGCGCGCTTGAACAGCGGCCGCGCAGTGGTGATTTTTCCCGAGGGCACGCGCGTCGCCCCCGGCGAAAAACGCCGCTACGCTATCGGCGGCGCGATGCTGGCTTCGATGAGCGGCTATCCGGTGCTTCCGATCACGCACAACGCGGGCGCATTCTGGCCCAAGCACAGTTTTATCAAATATCCCGGCACGATACGCGTGGTCATCGGCCCACTGATCGAGAGCAAAGGCAGGAGCGCAGCCGAAATCAACGCGCTGGCGGAAGGCTGGATTGAATCTGTTACTCATAAGTCAGCAAGTAAGGCTACACTTCCCGCTACGTCCCCGCCCCC
>CAWUTX010000083.1:0-3787 GCA_963925015.1 uncultured Gammaproteobacteria bacterium | reverse complement strand
CCGATGATGATCAACAACGAGCGCATGAAGCAGTTCTACCTCGTCAACATCTGCGGCAACCCCTTCGACACCGCACTCGCCGCCTGCCACTTGATCTTCGGCGGCGTGCTGGATGCCTTCCCCAAACTTGAAATCAGCCTGCCCCATGCCGGCGGCGCGCTGCCGATTTTGCGCGGCCGCATGGATCGCGGTTTTGTTATTCGCGCCGAGTGCAAACACCTGCCGCGTCCACCGAGCGAATACCTGAAACGCTTTACCTACGACACCATCAGCTACAACGAAGACCTCCTCACCGATCTAGTCAAACTCGTCGGCGTGGATCGCATCATGGTCGGTAGTGATTACTGCTTCGATATTGCCTACGAAGAACCGATCAAGTTTGTTGAGGGCGTGAAATCGCTCACCGGCGAACAAAAACAGCAAATACTCTGGAACAATGCAGCAAAATTGCTAAAGTTGTAGGGCGGAAAAGCGTAGCGCCTTCCGCCATCTACGCCACGCGACTAACGTCCCCGAAGGAGAGCCCGTCATGAACCTGCAACCTGAATCGCTCATACACACAATGCAACGCCGACGCTTTCTCACAGGACTCACTGCTCTCGGCGCGGGTGCATTGCTGCCCGGATGCCAGACCGCAGCCACCGGCACACCGGGCAAAGCTTTCCGCATCGACATCCACCACCACTTTGCGCCGCCGGCCTACTCCGAGGCGCTGCGGGGCCTGATGCAGAATCACGCAAAATGGTCGGTGCAGGGCACGCTCGACGAAATGGACAAGAGCGGTACCGCCACCTGCTTTACCTCCCTCATCAATCCGGGCTTGCAGGCGTGGAGCAAGGATGCGGGCGGCGCGCGCAAGATTTCCCGCGTATCGAACGAATACGCGGCGCAGCTCATGCGCGACCACCCCGGTCGCTTCGGGTCGTTCGCCTCCATTCCCTTTCCGGACATCGAAGGCAGCCTGCGCGAAATCGAATACGCCTACGACGTGCTCAAGGCCGACGGTATCTACCTGTGGACGAGTTACAGCGGCAAGCTCCTCGGCGACCCCGCGTTCTTTCCGATCCTCGAAGAACTCAATCGCCGCAAAGCCGTGGTCTACACCCACCCCGCCACGCCGGCCTGCTGCGCGCAGATCATGCCCTACATCTCCATCAACGCCATCGAAGGCCCGGTGGACACCACGCGCACCATGATCAGCTTAATTTTTCAGGGCGGCGCGGCGAAATTTCCCGATATCCGATGGATTTTCTCGCACAGCGGCGGCGTAACACCGTTTCTGCTGTCGCGCTTCCAGCGCGAAGAAGTTGAGAAAGACCGCAAGAGCGTGCTGCCCCACGGCCTGATGCACGAACTGCGCAAGTTCTACTATGACACCGCGCAAGGGCACCACGACGGCGCGCTAAAAGCACTGCTAGCCATTATCCCGACATCGCAGGTGCTCTATGGCACGGATTATCCGTTTTGGGATGGGCGGAAAGTCAGCGACGATCTGGCGAAGGGTGGCTTGAGTGCCTCAGATTTGATGGCGATAGATCGGGGGAATGCGCTGCGGTTGTTTCCGCGGCTGCAAATGTAGTCCAGCGTAGCTTCTTTAACCCTTGATTCGGTCACGGCGCGGACCACGGATGTGGAGCACATGGACCATCGCCGCCGTTTCATCCACTTCGTAAATGACGCGATAGACATAGGGTTTGCGCCCGTGCAGTAGCTGCCGCAGGCCTGCGTCTTCGGGCATGCGCGCGCCGCGCTGCGGCAAATTCTCAAGGCTGAATATCGCCCGTTCCAGACGTGCGAACCACTGTGCCGCCTGCGCCAATGATTTGGCCTCTATATAAGCGTAGATATGGTCAAGGTCGCGCAGAGCGCGGTCGGCAAGCTTAACGCGCCAAACCACGATCACGCCGGAATGCGTGTAGTGCCGTGCGCGCATCATGCGTGCGCCCGTTCTTGACGTCATCGCGGCCCTGCCGGATGCCTTCAAGCGCATTAGCCTGTGCCGCGATATCAAGCAACTGCTGATAGGCGGCGGCATCCTGCACCACGGCCGCCGCCTTGCCGTTGACCGTGAGCACCAAGGGCCTCTTGGTTTTCTTAAGACGCTGCAGGAACGCCGCCGAATTGTTGCGGAACGTGGTCAGCGCCTGTATGTCCTCGGTAATATCCATGGCCGGTAACTCCTTTTAAAGTACCGATAAAGGTAGCATTTTGACTGCGAGTGGGCAAGGAGAAGGTGCCTGCTCGAGGCGTTCGTACGCTGTTACCGAATGCTACTTGGCTAGGGTTGCCCCCGCGCTTCAGAAATTCGACGTAGGCTCCTTTGAGTCCTCCTCCACCAAAAACCCGTCACTTAGGCACTGTAAATAAATAAGGGTATCAATTACGCTTTGCGTTTGGCTTGATCAAGTAGTTCCACTCGCCATGAAACTTGTTGCGTTCCAGATTCACGCACTGCATCTGCGCATCGCTGACCTCGCGTCCTGTGGGGTATTTTCTCCGGTCCAGTCTGCAGGTCACTTTCAGGCCCTTGGCCGTGGTCGTTGCGGCGATCAGATTGACGATCGTTTCGTAGTCGCGCAACGGTTCCCCGCGCCAATTTGACGAAATAAAGGAAAACAGCCGGTGCTCGATCTTGTTCCATTTGCTGGTGCCAGGAGGAAAGTGGCATACCGCAATGGCCAGCGCGGTCTGATCGGCGAATTTCTGCAATTCCAATTTCCACAGCCGCAAGCGCCATCCGTTGCTGCCCCCGCCGTCGGCGGTTATCAGGATCGTCTTCGCCTGCGGATAAATGCGCCTACCCTCAGCGCGCCACCAACCCCGGATGGAGGCCACCGCAAATGCGCCGGTGTCATGGTCCGTTCCTACATTGACGAATCCGGCGTTGCGCCCAATGTCATAAATACCGTAAGGATAGGCACGGGGAACTTCGGGGCTCGGAAAGTCGTGACCTTGTACCGCAACAGGTTGTTTTGTCGCGCGCCATTGCCGGCCGGCATTGACGTAGTTACCGACCAGTTCCTTCTTCTTGGTGTCGACCGATATGACCGGAATGCCTTGCCGCAGGCATTTTTTTACCGTGGCGTTGATGTGCCGAAACTGAGCATCGCGATCGGGATGATCCGCACCTTCCTCAGTCTTTCGATTGCTCTGCAAGCTATAGTCCAGGCCATGAAGAATTTGCGCAACCTTCATATGGCTGACCGGATGTTTCTGCTGGCCCAGTTCCTTGGCGATAGTCCGCGTGCTCTTACAAATCCAGCGCAACGGCGACTCTGGGTCCCCGCGCGTCTGTTCATCAATCAGCCCTTCCAGCGTCTGCACCAGACGCGGATCGGATTGCGTGATCGATTTGCGCCCAGCACCGGGGCGCCGCACACGCCCCATCAAGGGCTTGCCCTTGGCTTGCAGTTCGCGAATGCCTTTGCTGATCGCCTTGCGCGACAAACCACAGGCGCGCCCGACTGCAGTCACTCCGCCATAGCCCAGACTCATCGCTTCACTCGCAGCCATAATGCGCCGCGTGCGTTCGTCCAAATGCGGCCATACTGACCGAAACTTCTGCTTCAATTCGAATAGGCGGTCCATGCTTGGAAAGCATACTACAACGGCCTCACAGTTGATACCTTTATTTATTTACAGTGCCTAACGTTCAGACCCCGCCCAATTTTTTTGCAAGTCTCGATAAGGATTTGGGAAATATCTGTCAGGCGCTTTTTTATCGAATGTCGCGGTGGGTGCAAAGCCATCCGATAATTTCGCTTTCGATCACGGCGGCCTTGGCCGT
>CAWUTX010000082.1:0-3238 GCA_963925015.1 uncultured Gammaproteobacteria bacterium | reverse complement strand
CCCGCGGACGATGTCACGTACCCCTGCAGCTCCAAGGTCAAGAGGATGGAGGAAACCACCTCCGGCGTCAACCCGCTGCGCCTGATTAGTGTATCGACCGCTGCAGGCTCGAAGCTTAGGCATTCGAGCAGGGCTTTTTGTTCGACCGTGAGGTGCGCCGGTTCGTTCCCCGCCGCCGCCACAACGCCAATCTTCCCCATCGCCAGTGCGGCGGAGGCCCCGGCCAGCGGGCCGAGTTCTTCTATGACATCCTGCGCCGTTTCGACCAGTTTGGCGCCCTGCCGCAGCAGGGCGTGACAGCCGCGCGCGAGCGGGTTGTGGATCGAGCCGGGGATGGCGAACACTTCGCGCCCCTGCTCGTTGGCGAGCCGCGCGGTGATGAGTGAGCCGCTGCTGGCCGCCGCCTCTACTACCAGTGTGCCGAGGCTGAGGCCGCTGATGATGCGGTTGCGGCGCGGGAAATGATCGGGCAGCGGCGGTGTGCCCGGCGGCAGTTCGGAGACCAGTGCGCCGTGTTCCGCGATTTCATGCGCCAGCGCGCGATGGCGTGCGGGATAGACGCGATCGAGACCGGTGCCTGCGACAGCGACGGTGAGACCGCCGCTTTCGAGCGCGCCACGGTGGCTGGCGGCGTCGATGCCGAGCGCGAGTCCGCTGGTGATGACCAGCCCGGCCTGGGCGAGGTGGCGGGCAAAGGCGTGCGCGGTCTCGGCCCCGCCGGGTGTGGGGTTGCGGCTGCCGACGATGGCGAGCTGGGGGTACGACAGCAGCGCCGGGTCGCCGTGGACGAACAGCACCGGCGGCGGGTCGGCAATCTCGTGCAACAGCGCCGGGTAGTCCGGGCTGTGCAGCGTGAGCGCATGGTGCTGCGGCTGATCCAGCCAGGCGAGGTCGCGCTCGACCGAGTCCCAGTCGGGCGCGGCAAGATAATCCAGCGTGGCGCGCGCGAGGCCCAACTTGGCGCGCTGTGGGGCGCTGGCCTCAAACAGCGTGCGCGGTGCGGGGATCTGCTGCAGCACATCGCGGAAGGTGGCCGGCCCGACGCCCGGTGCGCGCAGCAGGGCGAGCCAGTAGGCGATGTCGCGGCGGTCGGTCAATTAAATGACGCCCTTAAGGATTTTTCACCGCATCGTAGCGGTGCATTGGCCCCTTCGCCTGCATCACCAGGGCATAGCTCACGCGCTCGAAGGTGCGGAATACCATCACGGCGCCGGTAGGCTCGTCGGGCAGCTTGACGCGGTCGCTGCGGGTCTTGCTGTAGGGGTCAGTGACCTGCTTGCCGGCCTGATAGACGGCCAGCACGTGGCCGGTTTCAATGCCTTGCTGCGTGCCGAGATTAAGCACCACGATGTTGCCCTGGCCAATGCGTGTCACGCCATTGACCACGGCGATGATGCGGCCGGCCACGTCCGCCGCCGGGGCGTGCGGCTGGTAGGCCTGCTCCAGTTCCTGCTCAACGCTCGGCATCAGGCGGTCGCCGCTGCGCACCTCGCCCTTGGAGCGGACGATGCCGAACGTGGCCGGATCGCCGGCCTGCTCCAGCCTGGCGTCGCCCACGTAGATGGCTTCGTAGCCGAGGATGTCCTTGTCCGAGGTGGAGGCGGTGGCCGAAGTGGCATTGCGGTAAGCGTCACCCAGGCGATAAATCATGAAGCGCTGGATGTCGGATTGCGTGATGCCGCGCACGTAAACCTTGTCACCGGCGCCGACGATGACATGTTCGTCGGCCGCCGCCACGATGTAGGGTGCGTTGCTCATTTCCTCCCTGTTCACCACGCGCGGGTGGGTGAGGAACTGGCGTATGTTTTCCACCGGTATCGTGGGTATGGCGCGGGCGATGCCGCTGCTAAGTATCTGGGGTGAGAGCTTGACGGTGGAGCCGCGCCCGTTGCCGCGCTCTACGTGCAGCTCTGGTTTGCCGCCATTATTGGTCAAGACGATGATGTCGCCCGGATAAATAAGGTGCGGGTTTTTGAGGTCCGGGTTGACTTGCCATATATCGGGCCAGCGCCACGGCTCGCGCAGAAAGCGCGCAGAGATGTCCCACAGGGTATCGCCGTGCACCACCGTGTAACGCTCAGGCGGATTGTCATTGAGCACGACGCTATCCGCCGCCGTATCGGCGGCAGTGAGCGCAAGCCACATGCCGAAGGCGCAAGCCGCCGCGCGCAATTTATGACCCGTTTGTGTCTGCATGATGCCCCTTCAAGTTCGGTGTTTCAGCTCAGCCGGAAGCAAGTCCCGGTGGCGGATGGCGCGCGTCATCCATTACAATAGGCCACCAGCCCCGGCACGCGAACCGTACCTTGAGCGCCGTCATTTGCCAATTGCGCCGCTCCGCCCACTGAGGCATGCAAGTTATGGCCTTACTTAATATACTGCATTTCCCCGACCCGCGCCTGCGCAACAAGGCGCGGCCGGTGGCGCATGTCGATGCGGCCGTGCGTCGGTTGATCGATGATATGCTGGAAACGATGTACGACGCGCCGGGTATCGGCCTGGCGGCGACCCAGGTCAATGTGGCGCAGCGCATCGTGGTGATGGATCTCGCGCTCGAAAAAAACACCCCGTTGTGTTTCATCAATCCGGAAATCGTGAGCCGCAGCGGAACCGAGGAAATGGAGGAGGGCTGCCTGTCGGTGCCGGGCGTATATGAGATGGTGCAGCGCGCCGAGCGCGTCACGGTGCGCGCGCTGGACCGTGACGGCAAGCCGTTCGAACTCGACGCCGACGGCCTGCTCGCGGTGTGCATCCAGCATGAGATCGATCACCTGGAGGGCAAGCTGTTTGTGGACTATCTCTCGGAACTGAAGCGCACTCGTGTGCGCAAGCGCATGGAGAAGGTGCGGCAGCACACCTTGTGAGCGTCGCGCCCATCACCGCTCCGCTCTCGATTGTCTTCGCCGGCACGCCGGAATTCGCAGCGACGATTCTGCAGGCGCTGCTCAATGACGGGCCGCGTGTGTGCGCCGTCTACACCCAGCCCGACCGCCCTGCCGGGCGCGGGCGCAAGCTCACGGCGAGTGCTGTCAAACAGCTTGCGATCGACGCCGGAATTCCAGTTTATCAACCCGCCAGTCTGAAGGACGCAGAGGCGCAGCAGATCTTGCGTGCCTTGCGCCCCGACCTCATGGTGGTGGCGGCCTACGGATTGCTGCTGCCCGAGACGGTGCTGGCCGCGCCGCGCCTCGGTTGCATCAACGTGCATGCCTCGCTGCTGCCGCGCTGGGGGGGGGGG
>CAWUTX010000081.1:0-23247 GCA_963925015.1 uncultured Gammaproteobacteria bacterium | reverse complement strand
TCAAACTCCATTAGCAAACTATGTTATTTAATTACTCTTTAAGAATTTGAAAAATAACAGATATTCAAAATGTCGAATCAAATAGATTTTACTATTACTATTAGAATTGACATTAATCCTGTTTGATTGGGGATTCATTGGAACAATTTTAAGCATTTGATGTGTTTTTACTTGGACCTAATTTAACGCATTTGTTTCGGTATGTCTATTCAGAAAATCAGCTGAATTCAAATACTTATATCTTGCATTTTTTACCTTCTTTTTTTTGTGCTGATTTTCTGCAAAATTCAGAATTGCAATCGAGAAAGATTTAATGTCAAAGGCAAGCAGAAGTATCTAACTTAGGCTTCAAAATGTGCAGCAAATGATAAGTTCTTTTGATAGCCTTTTAGAGGCAAAGGCTTTTAGTATAGCAATGTTTTTTTAATGTTATGACCAATGTTTTAACAGAGGATTGTATCGATGTTCTTTGCTCTATTGGGTTTATAAAGACTTTTACCGTATTGATAGTGAAAGACTTGACAAGATGTATAAGTACGTATTTTCTGTTTTTGACAATGAAATTAACTTAGACGAAATTGCCAACTTCAATGTAAATTCTATTTGCCGCTATTTAAAAAAAAAACAACAAAACATTTTTAAATTTCATATGAGAAGTAAGTATAAGTAGAGCCTGTAAATTACTTTTTGAAACAGAGCTTAGTATTTCTCAAGTATGCTATGAAAGTGGGTTTAATAATCTATCTAATTTCAATAAGTATTTTAAGAAATTGGTGAACAAAACTCCCACACAATATTTGGAAGATGTAAATTCTGGAATGCTTGAGAAGTTTTGAAAGTACCGTTCTACAAGACATGCCAACCAAAGTATATGTTCTTTTGAGGTACTTAAATTTCAATAATACAGGCAAAAAAAATAATATGAATCAAACTTAGCCAAATAAACAAAAGCAGAATAAAGTATTGATTTATTCATAAATAGTTATTTTAAATTAGGCTAGTGAAAATATCTCTTCCATAAGCACCCATTTTTCGCCTGGCTTAGCCCCTGGAACACTTTGCTGAAAATCCCACATCAATGTTTCCCATTCTTGAGATTTGGTACCTGCATTTATTTCAGCTTGTTTTTCGAAGGAAAAATCATCGTTTACATCCATTATCATAAACATCCTATGGCCGAAAAGGTAAATTTCCATTTTCAAAACACCGGCGGCTTTTATACTCTCGTTAATTTCTGGCCACTGGTTTTTAGGCTTGTGGTACCACTTATATTTTTCTATTAGTTCAGGGCTGTCCTTTAAATCGCAGGTTAGGCAGTATCTTTTCATTTGTTTCAATTAGCGTTTAATGTTTTAACTAAAAAGTAATATCAGACAGTATTTTTTAATTTACTTTAGTTGGAATAATAGATGTAGGGTAGGGTTCTTAAATTATCTTTTAAATTCATCTTAAAATTGATAGATATTTCTTTTAGCTTCGATACATATTAGTTCTTTTTATAGTTCTAGTTATTTTTTTCTCAACATTAATTCATTTTTACTGAAAGATAATGATTGAGTCCTTGATTCCTTGCGCCGACTCCACGCCGCCGCTCACGTCGACGCCATAGGGCCGCACTTGCCGCACCGCTGCCGCCACGTTTTGCGGCGTGAGGCCACCGGCGAGAATAATCGGTATATTTATATTCTCCGGTACGCGGGACCAGTCGAACGGCGTGCCCGTACCGCCCGCGATTTTTTCATGATACGTATCGAGCAGCAGCACCACAGCGTCGGCATAGTCGCGCGCGCAGGCTGCCACATCGACATCCTCCTGCATGCGCAGCGCCTTGATGTAAGGCCGCCGGTAACCGCCACATTGCTGCGCCGTTTCGTGACCGTGAAATTGCAGCGTGTCGATACGCACCGATTGCAGCACTTGTTCAATGTCAGCGGTCGCGGCATCGACGAACAAACCGACCACAGTAACGAACGCCGGCAGCGCGCGCACGATTGTCTGCGCCTGCTCGATGCCCACCGCGCGAGGACTCGCCGCATAAAATATCAGCCCGATGGCATCCGCACCGAGCATCGCCGCCGCGCGTGCGTCCTCAGGGCGCGTGATACCGCAAATTTTAACCCGTGTCCGCATGACAAGTCACTTGCTCACTAAGTCGATAAGTAAGGCTGCACACTTCCCGCTACATCCCCGCCCCATATTGAGGGGGCGGGACAGGGTGGGGGTAGAGTAAATAGGGTTTTTGCTCGGAGACACCTCGTCAGCCATGCAGTCTTACTTTGCTTCCCCTAAGTACCCCTAGCTTAACAGAGCACGGGCGGCAGTGGAAGGCGCGGCAGGCCGAAGGATTCGGGATATTCCACCCGCATGAGCGTCAGGCCGTGCGGCGGTGCGGTGACGCCGCCCAGGGTGCGGTCACGCGCCTCCAGCACCTCGCGCGCCCACGCGGATGGGCGCTCGCTCGCGCCTATCGTCATCAACACGCCTGCGACGTTGCGCACCATGTGATGCAGGAAGGCGTTGGCGACGATGTCGATCACGATCAGCTCGCCATAACGCGCGACATCGAGACGATGCACCGTGCGCACCGGGTTTTTCGCCTGGCACGCCAGCGCGCGATACGAAGAAAAATCGTGCGCGCCGATGAGATGGCGCGCGGCCTCCTGCATAGATTCAACATTCAGCGGACGATAGCACCAGCTCACGCGGCTGCCGAACGCACCCGGACGCGCCGCACGGTTGAAAATCACATAGCGGTAATAGCGTGCGGTGGCGGAAAAACGCGCATGAAATTCGTCACTTACGGGCTGTGCCCACACCACGCCACAGTCGTCGGGGAGATAAGAGTTCGCACCGTACACCCACGAGCGGTCGCTGCGCGCAGACTCTGTGTCGAAATGGATCACCTGACCGAGCGCATGCACGCCGGTGTCGGTGCGACCTGCGGTAATTACGCGCACGGGATGATCCGCGACCTTGGACAGCGCCTGCTCGATGCACTCCTGCACCGTGCGCGTGCCCGGCTGCAACTGCCAGCCGTAAAACTTGGTGCCGTCGTATTCAACGCCGAGCGCGATACGCATCAGGGCTGGTCTACGGCCTTCTGTAGTTCGTCTTCGAAACCGAACAGGCGCAGGTCTTCGATGCGATATGGATACAAGATGCCGTCGAGATGATCACACTCGTGCTGCACCACGCGCGCATGAAAATCGTGCACCTCGCGCTCGATACGCTTGCCATATTGATCGAAACCAGAATAGCGCACGCACGTATGCCGCCGCACCAGGCCGCGCATGCCGGGCACGCTCAAACAGCCCTCCCACAGCTCGTCGTCCTCGTCGCCGATCACCTCAATCACCGGATTGATGAGCACGGTGGTCGGCACCGGCTCGGCCTGCGGATAACGCGGATTGTGCTCCACGCCGAAGATCACCACGCGCCGACTCACGCCGATCTGTGGCGCGGCAAGACCCGCGCCGTTGCGCGACGCCATGGTGTCGAACATGTCGGCGATGAGCGCATCGAGCGCGGAGGTGTTGAATTCGGCCACCGGCTCCGCCACCTGCAACAGCAGCGGATGACCCATGCGCAGCACTTCCTTGACGGCCATAATCAGAGACGCCCTTCAGGTCAGCGGGATGATGTGCTCAAGCAAGGTGCGCACATTTTCCATGGCCTGCTTGAGGTTGTACTCAATCTCCACCATGGAGATGGTCTCCCCGCCGCGCCCCGCCGCCATGTTCGCCACCACCGCGCAGGTCGCGTAGCCGAGCCCGAGCTCGGCAGCGAGCGCCGCCTCCGGCATGCCGGACATGCCCACAATGTCGCAGCCATCGCGCTCCATGCGGTTGATCTCGGCGGTGGTCTCCAGGCGCGGGCCCTGCGTCGCGCCATACGTTGCCTGACTGCTGCATGCCAAGCCCGCACTCGCGCACCCCTTGAGCAGCAGCGCGCGCAGTTCCGCGCTGTAGGGATGTGTGAAGTCGATGTGCGTGACGGGCGTGCCGCCGCCATCAAAAAATGTATGCGCGCGTGCCCAGGTATAGTCGATGATCTGATCGGGAATCACCATGCTACCGGGAACGAGGTCGGCGCGGATGCCACCCACCGCCGCGACCGCGATCACCTTCTTCACGCCGATCTGCTTCAGCGCCTGCAAATTCGCGCGATAGTTGATCATGTGCGGCGGAATGGTGTGCCCGTAACCGTGACGCGGCAGAAACACCACCGCTTTGCCACACAGGGTGCCATGCGTGAGCGGCCCGGAAGGTTCGCCGTAGGGCGTATACACCACCTCGCGCCGCGTGACTTCCAGATTCTTGAGTGACGTCAGTCCGCTGCCGCCGATGATCGCAAGCTCCATCATTGTGTGTCTTCCTCTCGCACGGCAAAAATGCCGGGCGCATTGCGCCAGTAGTCCTTGTAATCCATGCCGTAACCGAACACGTAACGATCCTCCACCGTAAGCCCGACGAAATCGGCGCGCACATCACATTTGCGGTCATGCATTTTACTCACCAGCACCGCGCTATATACCTCACGCGCGCCCTCCGCCCTGCAATACTGCAAAATCGCCGCGAGCGTGTGGCCTTCATCGAGAATATCGTCCACCACCAGCACCACGCGATCACGCAGCGCCGTCACGGGTCGTGTGCGCCACTGCAATTCACCACCCTGCGTGCTCCCCGCATAGCGTGTGGCGTGCAGGTAATCGACCTGCAACGGAAAATTGAGCTGCGTGAGCAACTGCCCCATCGCCACCACGCCGCCGGTCATCACACACAACAGCAACGGATTGCGCCCTTTGAGCCGAGCGCCGATCTCACCCGCCATGCGCGCAAGCGCTGCCTCAACCTCGGCCTGCGAATAAAGACGATCCGCGCGGGTGTAAACGCTCAACGCCTGCTCTGCGGTAACTGACATCGGTTTCCCCGGTAGGTGTAGTCGTGAATTATAGGGAGACGGCGCAGTACTGACTAGCCGTTTTGTGTTGCATGTACTGTCACGGCCTGCACTGCCTGTTGCCAGGCTGGTGACTGTTGCAGTTGTATGCGATTAGGCGCTGGGCGTCCGCGCATGCGCAGCAGGCGTGCGTGCGACGTTGGATTGTGGTGATCGGTCAGCGCTTCCGCGACTTGCGCCGCGGCTGCGGGGTTGTTGCACACCAGCACCATGTCGCAGCCTGCGCCCAGTGCGGCGTGTGCGCGCTCGATGTAGCCGCCCGCCACGCTGGCGCCTTCCATGCTTAGGTCGTCGCTGAAGATTACACCCTGAAATTCGAGACGGGTGCGCAATACTTGCTGCATCCAGAACGGCGAGAATCCTGCGGGGTGCGGATCGACGCGCGGATAAATGACGTGTGCGGGCATCACGGCAGCGAGTCCGAAATGGATCATGCGCTCGAACGGCAAGATGTCTTCGGCGTAGATGTCTTCGTAGCGTCGCTCATCGACTGGGATTGCGATGTGCGAATCCGCTTCCACTGCGCCGTGGCCGGGAAAGTGTTTGCCGGTGGCCGCCATGCCCGCGCGCGCCATGCCACTCATATAGGCGTGCGCGAGATCGGCGACAATTTCGGGGTCGGCATGAAACGCGCGGTCGCCAATCACAGCGCTCACACCGCGATCAAGGTCCAGCACCGGCGCGAAACTGAAATCAATGCCCACCGCCCGCACCTCCGCCGCCATGAGCCAGCCGTGTGCCTCCGCGAGGCGTTTCGCGCGCTTGCGGTCGGTGTCGTAGATTGCGCCCAAATGACGCACAGCGGGTAGCGCGGTAAAACCGTCGCGAAAACGTTGTACGCGCCCACCTTCGTGATCCACCGCCACCAACAGGCGCGGTTCACGCAAGCGGTGGATGTCGGCCACCAGCGCCGCGACCTGTTCGGCAGACGCATAATTACGCGCGAACAGAATAACGCCGCCGACAGCGGGGTGCTTGAGCAGTTCGCGCTCGGCGGGGCTGATTTCAAGACCCGCCAGGTCGAGCATCACCTGGCCTAGTGACATGGTTTCATCCTTGCGGCGCCTCACTGATAATGACGCGCGTGCCCACGGCCACACGGTCGAAGAGTTCGATCATCTCGCTGTTACGCATCTTCACGCAGCCGTGCGAGCTGGGCACGCCCATCATGTCATCATCGGGACAGCCATGAATGTAGATATAACGGCGCATGGTGTCTACCTTACCGAGGCGATTTTTCTCAATCTCCAGACCGCTCAGCCACAGGATGCGCGTGAGTATCCAGTCACGCTGCGGAAATTTCTGGCGCAGCGCAGGCGTGTAGATTTCGCCGCTCGGACGCCGGCTCACGAACACCGTATCCGGCGTGCATTCCGCGCCGATTTTTGCGCGTATCACGTGTGCGCCGCGCGGCGTGCATTCGCTGCCGTTGATTTCGCCCGCACCGTTTTTTGCCGTGCTCACGGCGACATCCATCGTGATGCGGTTTCTTTCGCGCAGACGCAGGCGCTGTGCGGCGATGCTGATTTCAATCACAGGTGATGAATTCGGCATACGTTCAACTCTCCGAGCGAAACCACGCCAGCGTGTCATGCAGCTTCACTACGTCGCCCACGATAATCAGCGTGGGCGCATGCACCTCGGTGTTGTTAATGATCTCCGGCAAGGTGCCGAGCGTGCCGACCAGCACGCGCTGGCGCGGCATGGTGCCGTGTTCGATCAGTGCGCTCGGCGTGGTGGCGGGCAGCCCGTGCGCGATGAGTTCGCGGCACAGCACATCAACACCCGCGAGGCCCATGTATACGACGATGGTCTGCTGCGACTGAATCAGCCCGGCCCAGTTGAGATCCATGTTGCCGTCTTTCAACTGGCCGGTGACAAACACGCACGATTGCGCGTAATCGCGGTGCGTGAGCGGGATGCCAGCATAAGCCGCACAACCCGACGCTGCAGTAATACCCGGCACTACTTGAAATGGAATACCCTCCTCGGCCAGTGTGGCGATCTCTTCGCCGCCGCGCCCGAAAATAAACGGATCGCCGCCCTTTAGTCGCAGCACGCGTTTGCCTGCTTTGGCATGCTGCACCAGAAGCTGGTTGATCATCTCCTGTCTTAACGTGTGTTCGCTGCGGCGTTTGCCCACGTAGATGCGCTCGGCGTCGGTGCGCACGAGATTGAGAATCGCATCAGGAATAAGTCGGTCATACAACACCACATCGGCCTGCTGCATGAGGCGCAAAGCGCGAAACGTCAGCAGATCAGGATCGCCCGGCCCCGCGCCGACCAGATAGACTTCGCCTGTGACCGCAGAGGCATCCGCGTTTTCCAGCGCCGCTTGCAATGCAGTCTCGGCGGCTTGCTCCTGCCCGGCGAAGACGCGCTCGGCCACCGGGCCTTGCAGTATATTTTCCCAGAAGAGGCGGCGCTGCTCGCTGTGTGTGAAGCGCTGTTTTACTTGTGTACGAAACTTTGCGGCGAGTGCGGCGAGCCTGCCGTAGGCAGCGGGGATCAGTGTTTCAAGCCGCGCACGTAACAGACGCGTGAGCACCGGTGCGGCACCGCCGGACGACACCGCAATCAGCATCGGCGAGCGATCAACAATCGCGGGCATGATAAAACTGCATAGCTCCGGAGTGTCCACCACATTGACGGGGATATTTTTTTGCACCGCTACGGCATGCACCGCACGGTTGACGGCGTTGTCATCGGTAGCGGCAATGGCGAGCACGCAGCCTTCGAGATCAGAGGGATCGAAGCGGCCGCTGCGCTGTGTGATTTTATGCTGCGCGGCAAGCGCCAAAAGTTTCTCGCCCAACGCGGGCGCAACGACGCGCACCTCGGCGCCTGCACGCAGCAACTGCAACGCCTTGCGCGCGGCGACATCGCCGCCGCCCACCAGCAGGCAGGGCTTGCCTTTGATATTCAAAAAGATGGGGAAAAAATCCATGATGATTGAGTATGTGGTATCAGAGAATTTCAAAACCGTCGAGGCGCGCAAACGGCGCAGATGACTCGACGACTGCCGTTACCTGCGCCTGCTGCGGGCCGGAGTGCAGCCAGTGGTGCAGCGCGTCCAGTTGCGTCGCTGCGCCACAGGCCAGCACTTCTACATCACCGTCTGCGCTGTTGCGTGCCCAACCCGACAGGCCAAGATGCAGCGACTGTACACGCGTACTGGCGCGAAACCCTACTCCCTGTACTCGGCCCGACACGACATAGCGCATGCAGATCATCATGCGCCTGATTATTTTTGACGGGATTTTCCGGCACTAACCCGAAACTGTGGCGGCGGTGATTTGATGAATGCTTCAATGGACGCTGCGTCTATGCGCCCCAGATGCTGCGCCGCAATCTCGCCGTTCGGTGCGATGAGATACGTCACCGGCAAACCGTCTACCGGGCCGAGCGGCGAATCGTATCTCGCGCCGCCGCGCAGCACTGGGTAATCCATCAAATGATCATCCATGAATTCGCGCAGTGACGACACATCAATGTCTTCCATCACCACGCCCAGTACTACGGCGTCCTTGTCTTTGTGGCGGTCATGAAACATCACCAGATCTGGAATTTCCTGCAAACAGGGTGGGCACCAAGTGGCCCAATAGTTCACCACCACCCACTTGCCGCGATAGTCCGACAGCTTGTGGCTCACAGCCTCGGTATCCGGCAGCGCGAAATCATTGCCTTTTGCCACAGCAGACGATACCCACAGCGCGGCAAAAAGGATTAATATATATCTACAAAAATTGACGCGCACACAGCCTCCCACACATCGCACGGCACAACCCACATGAATAATACCAGCTTCCGTATCGAGAGAGACAGCCTAGGCGAGATGAAGGTTCCGGCTCAGGCTTGGTACGGCATACAGACCGCGCGCGCTGTCGCCAACTTTCCCATCAGCGGGCGCGGCCCGGATCGGGACTTCGTCCTCGCCCACGTGCGCATCAAGCGCGCAGCCGCAGTGGCCAACCAGAAATGCGGCTGGCTGAAGGACGATGTTGCCAGCGCCATCACGGCGGCGTGCGATGAAATTCTCGCAGGCAAATATCTCGACCAATTCGTGGTGGATCGCTTTCAGGCGGGGGCTGGCACCAGCCACAACATGAACAGCAACGAGGTGATCGCCAACCTCGCCAATGTCGCGCTTGGCGCCGAACGCGGTGCCTACCGCCCGGTACACCCCAACGATCACGTCAACATGGGGCAGAGCACCAACGACACCATCCCCACAGCCATCCGCCTCGCAGCGCTCGCCAAGCTGCCGCGCCTCATCGCCGCAGTACAATCCATGGCCGACGAATACGCACGCATCGGCGCGCGTGAAGCCGATACGGTGAAAAGCGCGCGCACCCATTTGCAGGATGCTGTGCCCACTACGCTGGGGCGCGAATTCAACGCCTACGCCTGGACGCTCGCGCGCTGCATTGAGCGTCTGCACGAAACGCACGCGCCATTGTGCGACATCGGCCTCGGCGGCAGCGCCGCAGGCACCGGCCTCAACACCGCGCCGGGTTACATCGAAAAAGTCACGGTAGAGCTCACGCGTTTAACCGGCGAACCGCTGCGTCCGGCGCACGACCTCGTGGCGCAGATGCAGTCGATGCTCGACCTGCAACATCTTTCCGGTGCCATCCGCGCGCTCGCGCTAGAACTCACGCGCATCGCCAACGACATGCGCCTGCTCGCCTCCGGGCCGCGCACCGGCTTGGGCGAGATCGCACTGCCCGCCGTGCAGCCCGGCTCCAGCATCATGCCGGGCAAGGTTAACCCGGTGATGTTCGAGATGCTGAACCAGGTGTGTTATCAGGTGATCGGGCAGGACGCCGCCGTCGCCGCGATGACGCAGGCCGGGCAGCTCGAATTGAACGTGATGATGCCCGCGCTCGGCTCGGCGCTGTTTGACGCGATGGACTGGCTCACCAACGCCATCAACGCCACAACTGAACTGAATCTAAAAGAGCTCACGGTCGATCGTGAACGCTGCAAGAATTTCCTGCACCAGAGCGTGGCGCTGGCCACGCTGCTCAACCCCGGCATCGGCTATGAACAGGCCGCAAAGATCGCGCAAGAGTCAGAAAAAACTGGACGCCCGGTGCGCGACATCGTGGCCGAACACGGGCTCATGACGCACGCAGCGTTCGATGCGCTGGTGTTGAAAGCCGCGCGGCATACCCCTCAAACAGGATAATGACAGGCATCATGAAAGAATCGCCGCTACCGCCCGATGAATCAGTAAGGCTGTCCACGCTGCATGCCTTGTCCATCCTGGATACACCTCCCGAGGCGCGCTTTGATCGCATTACGCGCTTCGCCACACGCTTGTTCGATGTACCGATCGCGCTCATTACCCTGGTGGACGCGGAACGTCAATGGTTCAAGTCCTGTCAGGGTCTGAATGTCTCCGAGACGCCGCGCAGTATTTCATTTTGTGGGCATGCCATTTTGAGAGATCGCGCCATGGTCATTCCCGACGCACGGCTCGACGAACGCTTCGCCGACAATCCGTTAGTGACAGGAGCGCCGCATATCCGTTTCTACGCCGGCTTCCCGATCAGCGCACCGAACGGCAGTCGGCTCGGCACCTTCTGCATCATAGACTGCCGCCCACGCCAGCTGGATCAGGAACAACTCGACACACTGCATGAGCTGGCGGTGTGGGCGCAACATGAATTGTACGGCGTGGAACTCGCGCGCGCCTTCCAGCTGTAGCAGGAAAACGCCTCATTGCTGACTGAAATCTCTGACCGCACCAAGGTGGAGGAGCGGCTGCGTAAACAGTTTAATGAATTAAACGCGATTTACGAGCTCACCCACATCACGAACCAGGCGGAAACACTGAACGACGTCTATCAACAGGCGTTGCGTGCTCTCAAAACTACGTTGCATACCTGGCGCGCCTCCATACTGATGTTCGATGAGCAAGGTGTCATGCGCTTCATAGCCTAGGAGGGACTTTCCGGGCACTACCGCTCCATTGCAGACGGCCACTCGCTCTGGTCCGCACAGGAAACCAACGCACAGCCGATACTGGTAAACGACGTGTGCACAGAGCCCACTCTCGCGCACATGCACGAAGCGTTTGCGCAGGAAGGAATACGCGCCTTGGGTTTCATTCCGCTCAAGCATCAGAAGCATCTGCTTGGCAAGTTCATGCTGTACTATGACGTGCCACATGAGTTCAGCGCGGAGGATGTGCAACTCGCACAGACCATCGCCCATCATGTCGCCTTTGCCATCGAAAGCAAGGCGCAAACCGAGCGTCTGAAACATCAGGCACTGCATGACGGCCTGACCACATTGCCCAACCGCATACTGCTGCGCGAACATCTGCAACATGCCATCCAGGCCACTCGGCATGGACCCCATACCCTCTCCCTGCTGCTCATAGACCTCGACGGCTTCAAGGAGATTAACGACACACTGGGACATGATCGCGGCGATGTCATATTACAGCAGGTGGCGGCACGCCTCCGCGCCTAGCAGGATGCGTCGGCCATTGTGGCCCGGCTGGGCGGCGACGAATTTGCCGTGTTATTGACCGCCGTGAGTGAAGGCACCTACGCCATGCGGCAGGCGCACAAGATCATCGCGGCGCTGCAAGCGCCATTTATCATGGAAGGCCTCATGCTCGATATCGGCGCGAGCATCGGCATCGTGGATTGCCCGGAACACGGCGAAGACGCCGACCTGCTCATACGGCGCGCCGACGTTGCAATGTACGTCGCCAAGCAACGCGGTGGCGGTTGTTCCGTTTACACACCGGAATACGATCAGCACAGCCCCGGCCGTCTTGCTTTACTCGGCGAGCTGCGCCACTCCATCGAACATGACCATCTGCTGCTGTATTACCAGCCCTTGATCTGCCTCACTACGCGCCGCGTGCTGGGAGTCGAGGCACTGGTGCGCTGGCAACATCCCTCGCGTGGCCTGCTGCTGCCCGACCAGTTCATCCCGCAGGCCGAACCCAACGCAATTATCAGCTCGCTCACCTTGTGGGTGCTCAACACCGCGCTGCGTGAATGCAGTGCCTGGCACAAGGCGGGGCTGCCATTAAGCGTTTCGGTGAATCTCTCGGCGCGCAATCTGCATAACACGCAACTGCCGAATCAAGTGATGCAACTGCTGGAAGAAACCGGCGCGGAGCCGGGCTGGCTGGAGCTGGAGATCACCGAAAGCGCCATCATGTCAGATCCGGCGCGTGCCAAGGAAATACTCGCGCACCTAAGCCACATGGGCGTACACCTCTCCATTGACGACTTCGGCACCGGTTACTCATCCCTGAGTTATCTCAAGAAGCTGCCAGTGGACGAAATCAAAGTGGACAAGTCCTTTGTGATAGACATGGTGACGGATGCAGACAGCGCCGCGATCGTGCGCTCCACCATCGAACTGGCGCACAACCTCAACCTGCAAGTCGTGGCCGAAGGCGTGGAGACTCAGGAGATTCTTGACCGGCTGATCGCACTCGGCTGCGACAAGGCGCAGGGTTACTTCTTCTCCCGCCCCTTACCCGCCGATGAATTCCAAAGCTGGCTAATGAACTACCGGGAATAAATCCAGCAATCGATACCCGCTTAATCTGCTAATGCTCGCGCGTGGCGCGGAATTCGATCTGCGGCCAGCGCTCCATGGTGAGCTCCAGATTGATGCGTGTGGGCGCGATATAGGCGAGCTGGCCCGCGCTGTCCAAGGCAAGATTGTCATGTGCTTTCTGGTGGAACTCCTCCAGCTTTTTGGCATCGACACACTTCACCCAGCGCGCAGTGGCGACTTGCACATTCTCGAAGGCGCATTCCACACCGTACTCGTGCTGCAGGCGATAGGCGACCACGTCGAATTGCAGCACACCCACCGCGCCCAGAATCAGCTCATTGCTGCTCAAGGGGCGGAATAGCTGCGTCGCGCCTTCTTCGCACAGTTGATCGAGCCCCTTTTGCAGCGCCTTCATGCGCAACGGATCGCGCAGTCGCACGCGACGGAATAGCTCGGGCGAGAAATACGGGATGCCGGTAAACTTGAGCTGCTCTCCCTGGGTGAAGGTGTCGCCGATCTGGATCGTGCCGTGGTTGTGCAGGCCGATGATGTCGCCGGGCCAGGCGGCCTCGATATGCTCGCGCTCGCCGGCCATGAAGGTGATGGCGTTCGATATCTGCACGTCGCGCGCGATGCGCACGTGGTGAATCCTCATGCCTTTTGAATAACTGCCCGAGCACACGCGCACAAACGCGATGCGGTCGCGGTGCGCCGGATCCATGTTGGCCTGTATTTTAAATACGAAACCGGTGAATTTCTCTTCCTCGGCTTGCACAGTGCGCGTGGTGGTGGCGCGCGGTTGCGGCGGCGGCGCGACTTCGACAAAGGCATCGAGCAATTCTTTCACGCCGAAATTATTCATCGCCGAGCCGAAAAACACCGGCGACAGTTCGCCGGCGAGAAAAGACTGAAGATTAAACGCATGACTGGCGCCCCTGACCAGCTCGATCTCCTCGCGCAGTTCCACCGCCATGGAGCCGAACAGTTCATCGAGACGCGGATTGTCCAGGCCCTGAATAACTTCGCCTTGCTGTATCTTGCCACCGTGTGCAGACGCAAACAGGTGCACGCTGTCGTTGGGCAGATGAAAGATGCCTTTGAAGCGCTTGCCCATGCCGATGGGCCAGGTCACCGGCGCGCAGCGGATGTCGAGCACGGTTTCGATTTCATCCAGCAGATCAACCGGCGCGCGGCCTTCACGGTCGAGCTTGTTGATGAAGGTGACGATGGGCGTGGTGCGTAATCGGCACACCTCAAGCAGCTTGATGGTGCGCGCCTCAACGCCCTTGGCCGAGTCGATCACCATGAGCGCGGAATCGACCGCAGTGAGCGTGCGATAGGTGTCTTCGGAAAAATCCTCGTGCCCCGGCGTGTCGAGCAGGTTGATGATCTTGTCGCGGCAGGGAAACTGCATCACCGAGGAAGTCACCGAGATGCCGCGCTGCTTCTCGAGCTCCATCCAGTCGGAGGTGGCGTGACGCTGGCTCTTGCGTCCCTTCACCGTACCGGCGAGCTGGATCGCGCCGCCGAACAGCAACAGCTTTTCGGTGAGCGTTGTCTTGCCCGCGTCGGGATGAGAAATAATGGCGAAGGTGCGGCGTCGCGCCGCCTCGCTGCTGATTACGGACATCGTGGAATAAAACGGTATCGAAAGATCAGTAGCGCCAATTATAGCAAACTGAGCGCGAAAATGATGGCATCTTCCTTGCCGTTGGCGGCGGGGTAATAGGCCTTGCGGATGCCCACCTCATTGAAACCCACCGTCGTGTAAAGCGCTATGGCGTCGCGGTTCGAGGGCCGCACTTCGAGCAATGCGGTGTCCGCCTGATGGCCGCGCGCGATGTTCAGCATGTGCTTGAGCATGCGGCGGCCCAGTCCGCGTCTGCGTGATTCGGGCCGCACACAGAGATTCAGAATATGCGACTCGCCCGCACCCACCGACATCACCGCATAGCCTGCAATCGTGCCGCCTTCTTCGCACACCCAGCAGCAGTAACCCACGTTCAGGCAGTCACGGAAAATGCCCTCGCTCCAGGGATATTCATAGGCACGGCGCTCAATCGCCATGATGACCTCGATGTCTTCGACGGTCATGGGCCGCAGGTGCGTGCCCGCACGCGCAACGGCAGGCGGGCTCATCACCTGGCTCACACTTCGCCTCGCATCACTTGGCGCGCGAACTTCAAGTCCTCCCACGCCTTGCGCTTCTCCAGCGGCGAACGCATCAGATAGGCCGGATGATAGGTCACCACCACCGGAATGTCGGTGCCGGGGCAGATGAAACGCTGGCCGCGCAGGGCGCCGATCTTGGTGTCGGTCTTGAGCAGATTTTGCGCCGCGATACGGCCCACAGCGAGAATGATCCTGGGCTTGATCAACTCAATCTGGCGCTTGAGATAGGGCTCGCACGCGGCCACCTCTTCCGGCAGCGGATCACGATTGTTGGGCGGACGGCTTTTCAGGATATTGGCGATGTACACCTGCTCGCGCGCCAGCCCGAGGGCCTTCAGCATCGACATGAGCAACTGCCCCGCGCGCCCCACAAACGGCTCGCCCAGACGGTCTTCATCCGCACCCGGCGCCTCGCCGATCACCAGCCATTCCGCGTTTTTATCGCCGACGCCAAACACCGCCTGCGTGCGCGTTTTATGCAGCGGGCAGCGCGTGCAGCCGCGCACCGCCTGCTCCAGATCATCCCACGCCTGGCTGTCTGCAGCCTGGGCAGCCGCCGGCACTGGAGTTTCGCTCGCGGCTGAAACCTGGTGCGGTGTAGCTTGCTGCATGAGATTGCCCGCCTCCGGCGCGGCTGTCATCGGATCAGGGCGCCGCTCCCACTGCGTGATACCCATCGCCCGCAGGTAATGCCTGCGTACCGCTTCGTCGTCAATCATGGCGCTAGCATAACGGCTGTGCGGGGTAAAACAAACATCCCTCTTACGCCCCACCGGCACAGACGGACATGTAACTGGGTCAGGGTCAGGCTGATCCTGACCCCAGATATTTACTTGCCCGTAAAGTTCGCCGCAACAAAGTTTCCGGGCGGCGTGAAGAACATATAAAGGGTTTGCCTCGATTCGTCCTTGGCGCTCGGATCCTTGAAGGTTACCCGCCATTCCTTGCCTTTCTTGCCTTCGACCTGCTCGATATTCTCGTGCTTGATCGCCTGCCAGGACTTGTCAATTTTGCCGCTGCTTACGAGCGCTTCCTTGCGCTTCGCCGCGCAGTCGATCACGGCTTCAGGGGCAGCAGCCTTGTTGCCATGAAAGTGGCAACTGCCGCCCTCACTGGCCATCGCCAGTCCAGTTCCGCCCAGTCCGGCGATTGCGATCATTGCCATCAAAAAATTCTTCATCACGATTACTCCTGGTTAAGTGAACAACTAAAGATTATCGCGCCCGGTATCGGTACTCTTTTTGATATCCATGTCCTCATGCGCATGCTGATGCTCTTGGGCCGGAAACCGGAAGCCATCAGGATCAGCGTCATGCTGATAACCGTGCAATTGCATGAGCAGCAGGAATACCCCCGCATAGATGAGCGTCTGGTTCGATGCGAAGCTGAAGCGTTTAAACGAAGGTCTGTGGCGCCACAGCGATAGTATGGTCACCATTACCATCAGCGCTGCGATCTGACCTAATTCAACGCCGAGATTAAAGCTCAGGATACGCATCAACATGCCGGTGGCGTCCTCACCGAGCGGCAGTTGTTGCAGGCGGGTGGACAAGCCGAACCCGTGCAATAAACCGAACAGGAAAACGGCGCCGAGGAGGTTCGGCGACTTCATATCGAAGTACTTCTGGAATCCACCGTTATTGTCAAAGCCCTTATAAATCACGCTGAGCGCGATGATGGCGTCGATCAGGTAGTAGTTCCACGTAATCTGGAAAAATGTGGCGAGGATCAGCGTGATGGTATGCCCGAGCGTAAATACGGTCACAAACTTGACCACTTCCTTGAGGCCGGTGAGAAAAAACACCACACCGAACAAGAACAATAAATGGTCGTATCCCGTAAGCATATGGGTTGCGCCAAGCCCGATATACTGAAGGTAGCCGCCTTCCAGCATGCGTTGCTTGTCCGCGTCGGATATGCCGTGGGCGAGAGCCACGAACGGCAACAACATGAGCAGCAGAGTCAGCAGGCGAGCAGAGAAAAAAGACCGCATATTAGAACCTTTCCTTGAAATTTAGTCAGCGAACCTCTGATTGAGCCAGAGGTTCCGCTGGTGCATTCAACTCAATAATGGGCGTGGGCGCCGTCCTCGTCCTCGTCTTTATCCAGCGGCCACAGTAAATGCGCGTCCAGCATTAAGCGGTGGCGCGCCTCGCGCGCGTTGATCTGCGCGAGTGCGGCGGCCAAGCCGGTTTCCAGGGCCTGACGGCGCGCGTTCAGCGTCTCGCTCAAGCCCGCCTCGCCCAGACTGTAGGCGCGCGCCATGAGTCCGGCGTTGTGCTGCATGGCGTCCGCCGCCATTTGCGCGCTTTGCCAGCTCTCGAAGGCGCTGGCGGCGCTGGCGTAGGTGTTGATAATCTCGGCGTTGAGGCGGCGCAATGTCTGCGCCTCGTTTTGCGCGGTGATGGCGGATTGCGCGAGCGCGGCGGATTGCGCGGCGGCGCGCGCCTCGCCCGGCAGCGGGATGGATAAAAATAATCCCGTGATCTGCTCTGCGCCGCTTCGTTCCGAGGTGGTATTGATTCCTACGGTGGGATCGGGAGTTCTGTCCGCGCTGGAGCGGTTAAGATGCAGTTGCGCGCGCCCCACTTCACCGCGCATCAACGCCAGCTCATGATTGTGCTCCAAGATGCGCGTGCGCCAGTAATCCAATCCCTCCTGCAATGGCTCCGGTTCCACAAAAACCGGACTGTCCGGCAGCGTGAGGCCGAGATAGCGCTGCTTGAGATCGGTGGCTGCCATCTGTGCGCGCAACTGTGCCTGCTTGAGCGCGTATTCGGCTTGCGCCAGCGCCGCCTCGCTGAGCGAGCGCTCCAGCGCCGGGGCGTCACCGGCCGCGATGCGCTTGTTCACGATGCTCAATTGCTGTTTGAGCAGCGCCGTTTGCTCTTGCCACTGTTTGACTTGCGCGTGCTCTTGCAGCCAGGTAAACCAATAGCGCAGCAAGCTGCGTCCGGATTCATGCCAGGCATCGCCCATGGCGAGCCGCGCCTGACGCACACCTTGTGCGCCCAACTGCTGATCTATCCTGGCTTTGCCGGGCAGACGCAAACCGCGCTCCAGAGCCGCTTCCCATTCATTAAAATTTCCTTCATTGTCCAAGCTGCGCTGCCTGGTGCTGAGCCTGGCATTGAACTCATACGGCCCGGCGTTGAGCCTGCGCGCGTTGGCCTGCTCCAGTTCGATGCCCGCCTCCGCCGCCTTGACCTGCGGGCTGTTCGCCATCACCTCGGTCGCCACGTTGAGCGGCGGCAAATCGGGGTAATCAGTGAACGGCTCTTGCTGCACAGGTGCGGCCACGGCGCACGCGGTAAAAAAAATCACCAGCCAAAAAATGTGCTTCACAGGAAACTCCCGAACTCCGTAACCGGAGTCATGTAATAAACGATGTCAGCGCGCGGCAGTGCCTGCTTGATGTCGTGCAGCAAGGTTTGCGCATCGGTATGCTGCATGATGATTTTCATCTCTATCCGGTGCGCGCGGCCGCGCACCTTTTCGGCCATGCTCTGATAGGTGACATTGCGCCCGTGACCCTCCACCTCGGAGGTAATAAATCCGCCGGCCAGCGCTTCATGCTCCAGCAACAAGTCCAGCAGATTTTCTTCTAGCGCCTTGGGGACAATCAGTGTCAAACAACAATCGGGGGGATTCATTTTCAGGCCTCCTTGGGGCTAACGCCGAAGCGGCGATAGAGGATGGGCAGCAAGATCAGCGTCAGCAGCGTCGCGCTCACCAGACCGCCGATCACCACAATCGCCAAGGGTTTTTGAATTTCCGAGCCGGGGCCGCTGGCGAACAACAACGGTACCAGGCCGAAGGCGGCGATGCTGGCGGTCATTAACACCGGGCGCAGACGGCGCTTGGCGCCCTCGACCACCACATCAGCGAGCGCCATGCCCTGCGCGCGCAGTTGGTTGAAATAGGTCACCATCACCACGCCGTTCAATACCGCGATGCCGAGCAATGCGATAAAGCCCACCGACGCGGGGACGGATAGATATTCCCCCGACAGCCACAGGGCAAACACGCCGCCCACCATGGCGAACGGGATGTTGGAAAGCACCAGTACCGCCTGGCGTACCGAACCGAAGGTGGCGAACAGCAACAGAAAAATCAGCCCCAACGCCACCGGCACCACAATGGTCAGGCGCGCGGCGGCGCGCTGCTGGTTTTCAAATTGCCCGCCCCAGCTCAACCGATAGCCTTCCGGAAGCTTCACTTTTTTGACCACCGCCTGCTTGGCCTCTTCCACAAAGCCGACCAGATCGCGCGCCTGCACATTGGACAGCGTCACCGCCATACGCGCGCCGTTCTCACGATCAATCTTGACCGGGCCGTCCACGCGTTGCAGCTTGGCCACGGTGGAAATCGGGACACTCTCGCCATTGGGCAAAGCCAGAGTCAGTTGGGAAAACAGGGTTGGCGAATTACGCACGCTATCCTCACCACGCAACAACACCGGCGTGCGCCGCGCCCCTTCCAGCACCACGCCCAGGGTCTTGCCTTCCAGTTGCGAGCGCAACGCCTCGCCGATGTCATCCACGCTCAAGCCCATGCGCCCGGCGGCGAGACGGTCAATCTCCACCGTGAGATATTGCACGCCCTCGTTTTGCACCGTGTACACGTCCTGACTGCCATGGACGGTCTTCAGCACCGTCTCGATCTCTGCGGCCAGGCGGTTGAGGACGGCAAGCTCCGGCCCGAACACCTTCACCGCCACGTCGCCGCGCACGCCGATAATCATTTCCTGCACGCGCATATCTATCGGCTGGGTGAAGCTGTAGGAAATGCCAGGTAGTTGATCGAGCACCTTACGCAGTTCATCTTTCAGCCATTCCTTGTCGGGTATGCGCCATTCGTTGCGCGGCTTGGTCTGTAGATAGGTGTCGGTTTGATTCAATCCCATCGGATCGAGGCCCAGCTCATCGGCTCCGGCTCGCGCCACGATGCCGGTTACTTCCGGCACTTTACTCATAATCGCCTGATGGATTTTCAAATCCAGCGCGGCGGTTTGTTCGATGCTGATGGATGGCAGTTTCTCGATACCGACGATGAGACTGCCCTCATCCATTTCCGGCATAAAAGTCTTGCCGGTTTGCAGGTAAACAAAAACAGTTAGCAGTAATGCCACTCCGGCTACCGTCACCACGGTTTTTACGTGATTCAATGACCAGCGCAACGACGGCTCATACAGCGCGTTCGCCTTGCGCACCAGCCAGGGCTCATTATGCGCAACTCGTTTCAACAGGAACGAGGCGAGTACCGGAATGATGGTAAGCGACAGCAGCAGCGAAGCGGACAGGGCGAACACGATGGTGAGCGCGACCGGGATGAAGAACTTGCCCTCCAAACCCTGCAACGTCAGCAGCGGCAGAAACACGATGATAATAACCAGAATACCGGCGGTTACAGGTGTCGCCACCTCGCGCACCGCGCGGTAAATCACATGCAGGCGCGGCAGTTTCGCGGCACTCTTGTCGTGCGCCAGATGCGAGACGGTGTTTTCCACCACCACCACCGCCGCGTCCACCAGTATGCCGATGGCAATCGCCAGTCCGCCCAGACTCATCAAGTTGGCCGACATGCCAAACAAACGCATCATGATAAAAGTAAACAGCGCCGCCAACGGCAAGGTCAGCGCCACCACCAGCGCAGCGCGCAGATTGCCTAAAAACAGAATCAGCAGAATCACCACCAGCACGATGGCTTCCAATAAAGCTTCGGAGACCGTGCCGACCGCATGCTCAACCAGACTGCCGCGATCATAAAACACCTCGATCTTGACTCCCTTGGGCAGCGCGGGGGCGAGCTCCGCCAGCTTGTTGCGCACGCCCTCCACCACTTGCTGTGCGTTCGCGCCGCGCAGACCCAGCACCAAACCTTGCACCGCCTCACCTTGGCCGTCCTTGGTCACCACGCCGTAGCGCGTGAGACTGCCGATGCGCACCTCGGCCACGTCGCCGACACGCACCGGCACGCCGTCGCGGCTGACAACCACGATGGCGCGCAAGTCATCCAGCGTCTTGATGGTGCCTTCCGCGCGCACCAGCAACACTTCTTCGCCGTCGGTGAGACGTCCCGCACCGTCGTTGCGATTATTGTTTTCCAGCGCCGTTTGCAATTCATCCAAACCGATGCCGCGCGCGCGCAAGGCCATGTTGTCCGGCACCACCTCGAAGCCGCGCACCAGCCCGCCCAGCGCGTTGACATCGGCCACGCCCGGCAGGGTGCGTAGCGCCGGGCGTATCACCCAGTCCAACAGGCTGCGGCGCTCCATGAGCGAGAGATCGCCACCCACGATGGTGAACATGAACATCTCCCCCAGCGGCGTGGTGATCGGCGCGAGGCCGCCGGAAATGCCGGGGGGCAGATCGCCGGTGATGTTGTTATAGCGCTCCGCGACCTGCTGCCGCGCCCAGTAAATATCAGTGCCGTCCGTAAAATCGAGGGTGATGTCGGTGAGCCCGTATTTGGTCACCGAGCGCAGGATTTTCTGGTTCGGGATACCGAGCATCTCCACCTCGATGGGCGCAGTGATGCGCGCCTCGATCTCTTCCGGCGTCATGCCGGGGGCCTTGATGATGACCTTGACCTGGGTGGACGAGACATCGGGAAAGGCGTCGATGGGCAAGCCTTTGAAGGCATAGCTACCGCCCGCGATGAGCAGCAGCATGAGCAGTAACATCAGCAAACGCTGGGTCAGGGCGAATTCAACCAGACGCGCCAACATCATTCGCCTCCTCCGAGCCCTTGCCACGCGGCCTTCAAGGCCACCACGCCACGCACCGCGATGCGCTCATCGCCGCGCAACGGAGCTTGAATAGTGCTGGTCTGCGCCGCCGCGCTCACCACAGTCACCGCTTGCGCCCGGAATCCGCCTGGGGTTTGTACAAACACATACACCCGGTCTTCACGGCGCACCAGGGCCTGGTTCGGCACCACCCATTGCTCGGTCGCGGAACTGGGCGCGGCAATCAGCACCTCAATCTGCTGGCCGGGGCGCAGGCGCTCTGCACCCTCGGTCACCTCGGCGCGCACCATCACGGTCTGATTCGCGCTGGGAACAAAGCGCCCCACCGACAACACCTTGCCAACGGCTTGATAGGCGGGCACGCTGATTTTTCCGCCTTCCCTTGTCTGCGCAACACCTGACAGCGGCACGGCGATTTCCAGCCACAGCGGCGCAAGGCTCGCCACTTTATACAGCGGCGCCGATGCCTCGGCGCGCTGCCCGGCGACCGCCAATTGCTCCAGCACCACGCCACTGATAGGCGAGACGATCTCGACTGTGCTGGTCAGCGCGCGCTTGTCGCGTGTGTGCTTTATGGCCGCAGCACTCATGCCATAAAGCGACAGCAACTGCTCGCGCTCGGCCAACTCGGCAGCGGCCTCGGCGTATTCATTTTTGGTGGTCAAATAGCGGCTCTGCGCGATGATGCCTTCCTGGAACAATTCCTCATCGCGCCTGAGATTGCCGCGTCGCAACTCCGCGCGCGTCACCGCCTGCAAGAATGCGCGTTGCGCCTCGATGAACGCGGGGCTTTTCAGGTGCGCCAGCACCTGTCCCCGTTTTACCTCCTCGTTCACCGCCGCCAGCATGGCTTGCACGAAGCCGTCCGTGGGCGCGCTCACGATGTGCATCTGGTTGTTGGGGATAACGACTTGCGCGGGCAACCCGGCGCTCAACGCAGCATCCTGCTTCTGCAGGGGCGCGCTCACAATGTCCAGCGCCTGCGCCTGTTGCGCGGACAGCGCAATGTCCTCGGCGGCGTACAGCGCCGTGACGTTAAAAATACCGCTCAATAGCAGACAACTCACGCGCAGCTTGCGCATACCCTTTACTCCTGTAGCCTGGCGTCAAACGGCCAAGCCTGCTTAGTAGGTTTACTAATCCTGCGACCGAATGAATTCGGTCCTACAATCTATGAACTACTGGAGATTAAAGGATGTAAGGAGGGGCGTGCGCGGGAGGTAAAGTAAAGTGCCAGCGTAGAACGGCACTGCTGGGCGGGGGAATAGCAGCAAGGCAGGCCTGCGTCTGTCCTGACGAGAACCTGAAAGGAGACAGGCCGGAATCGGCTGAGTCAGAAAGTTTTTTAGAGAGGGTCAGGGCTGCCGTGACGGCCGGTGAATCCAGCGCCTCAACCTTGGCTTCAGGACAGGGCGAAGTATCGAGGCAGTAAAACTCCACCACGTCATGCTGATGGACGCCGGACAAACCGTGCGTCTTGGTATCAAAATGGGCGTGCAACAACGGCGCAAAGCATTGCAGTACCGCAAATACGCAGATCGCAGACAGCTTGCTGTAGTGACTAGCCATAAGTTCTCATAGTAGCTTAATTCTTAAGGGCACTTCTATAAATCGCGCTGACAATAGAATTCGGCGGACCCAGGTTCAATCTCTTTTAGATACATGGGAAAGACCTTGATACCGACGTCCCCCCGCATTTGAGTAGCACCATGATTTAGAGTCCAATCCCATAACCAGAAGGAGATTGGACATGAAGAAGCGTTTTTCAGAAGAACAGATCATCGGCTTCCTGCGTGAGGCCGCTGCCGGGATGCCGGTGAAAGACTTGT
>CAWUTX010000080.1:0-6030 GCA_963925015.1 uncultured Gammaproteobacteria bacterium | reverse complement strand
TGATGGAATTGATGAAGCAGAAGCAGTACGCGCCGATGAGTGTGGCGGAGCTGGCGGTATCACTATTCTCCGCCAGCCAGGGCTTCCTCGACGACGTCGAAGTGGCCAAGATTCAGGGCTTCGAGCACGCACTGCTGAGCTCCATGAAGTCGAAGCATGCCGCGCTCATGGACAAGATCAATGCCACCGGTGATTACAGCAGCGAAATCGAGAGCGACCTGCGCTCCGCGCTGACGGAATTCAAGAAGGTCGGCGCGTGGTAAGAAACAGATACAAGATACAAGAAGAAAGATACAAGTAGAACCAAAAGCACGGTTTTACTTTTCTCTTGTATCTTTAACTTTTTCTCTGGGTTTTTAATATGGCTGGCAGCAAAAAAGAAATACGCACCAAGATCAAGAGCATCAAGAACACGCAGAAGATTACGCGTGCGATGGAGATGGTTGCGGCCTCGAAAATGCGCAAGGCGCAGGAGCGCGTGCGCGCTGCGCGCCCCTATGCCGCCAAGATGCGTAACGTGATCGGCCATCTGGCGCATGCGCACCCTGAGTACAAGCATCCCTACTTGCAGGAGCGCACGGTAAAGCGCGTCGGGTTTATTATCGTGTCGTCCGACCGTGGGCTGTGCGGTGGTCTCAACACCAACCTGTTCCGCGCCGCGCTGGTTGCGATGCGCGACTGGAGCACGCAGGGTGTGCAGGTGGATGTGTGCACCATCGGCACCAAGGCGGCGGGTTTCTTCAAGCGCTTCGGCGGCAACATCGTCGCGGAGAAATCGCATCTGGGCGATGCGCCCAGCCTCACCGATCTGATCGGTGCGGTGAAGGTGATGCTGGATGCGTACAACAACGCGCACATCGACCGCCTCTATCTGGTCTACAACGATTTCATCAACACCATGGTGCAGAAGCCGGCGCTGCAGCAGATGCTGCCTGTGGTGCCCGATACTGATGCAACGCTGCGCCACCACTGGGACTACATTTACGAGCCCGAATCGAAAGAGGTGCTGACTCATTTGCTCACGCGCTATGTCGAGTCGCTGGTATATCAGGGCGTGCTGGAGAATATCGCCTCCGAACAGGCGGCGCGCATGATGGCGATGAAGAGCGCCTCGGATAACGCGGGCGAACTGATCGGTGATCTGCAGTTGATTTACAACAAGGCGCGCCAGGCAGGCATCACGCAGGAGCTGTCGGAGATCGTGGCCGGCGCAGCGGCGGTTTAGTGCGCGCAGCGGCATAAGAATTTTACGAATTTTAATTTGAGTTTGTGAGGAACTGAGGATGAGTTCAGGAAAAATAGTGCAAATCATCGGCGCCGTGGTGGACGTGGAGTTTCCGCCCGAGTCGCTGCCCAAGATATACGACGCGTTGCTGGTGGACACTGCCGGTCTGACGCTCGAGGTGCAGCAGCAGCTCGGCGACAGCGTGGTGCGTACCATTGCGATGGGCACGTCCGACGGCCTGCAGCGTGGCGTTGCGGTGAGCAACACCGGTGCGCCCATCTCGGTGCCGGTGGGCAAGGAAACCCTGGGCCGCATCATGGACGTGCTCGGCAAGCCCATCGACGAAAAAGGCCCGATCGGCGAAAAGCAGCGCTGGTCGATACACCGCAAGGCTCCGGCCTATGACGAACTCGCCGCGAGCACCGAGCTGCTCGAAACCGGCATCAAGGTGATCGATCTGATCTGTCCGTTTGCCAAGGGCGGCAAGGTCGGCCTGTTCGGCGGCGCGGGCGTGGGCAAGACCGTGAACATGATGGAGCTGATCCGTAACATCGCCATCGAGCACTCGGGCTATTCCGTGTTCGCGGGTGTGGGCGAGCGTACCCGCGAAGGTAACGACTTCTACCACGAAATGACCGAGAGCAAGGTTATCGACAAGGTATCGCTGGTGTACGGCCAGATGAACGAGCCGCCCGGCAACCGTCTGCGCGTGGCGCTGACCGGTCTCACCATGGCGGAATTCTTCCGCGATGAAGGCCGCGACGTGCTGCTGTTCATCGACAACATCTACCGCTACACGCTGGCCGGCACCGAGGTGTCCGCGCTGCTCGGCCGTATGCCGTCGGCCGTCGGTTACCAGCCGACGCTGGCCGCCGAAATGGGCGCGTTGCAGGAGCGCATCACCTCCACCAAGACCGGCTCGATTACCTCGATCCAGGCCGTCTACGTGCCCGCCGACGACTTGACCGATCCGTCGCCCGCGACCACGTTCGCGCATCTGGACGCCACCGTGGTGCTGTCGCGCCAGATCGCGGAGCTGGGTATTTACCCCGCCGTGGATCCGCTCGACTCCACCAGCCGCCAGCTCGATCCGCTCATCATCGGGCAGGATCATTACGACACCACGCGCGCGGTGCAGGGTACCTTGCAGCGTTACAAGGAACTGAAGGACATCATCGCGATTCTCGGCATGGATGAGCTGTCGGAAGAAGACAGGCTCACGGTGACACGCGCACGCAAGATTCAGCGCTTCCTGTCGCAGCCGTTCTTCGTCGCCGAGGTGTTCACCGGCAGTCCGGGCAAGTATGTGTCGCTGAAAGACACGATCCGCGGCTTCAAGGGCATCGTCAGCGGCGAATACGATTCCCTGCCGGAGCAGGCGTTCTACATGGTCGGCACCATCGACGAAGCCATCGAAAAGGCAAAGAAGCTTCAATAGGCAGAGAAAAGAGAAAGGAGGAAAGAGAAAAGTAAGGAATGAAAAAGACAATATTAAGTCGGCATTGTAGTTTTGCGGCTTTATCTTTGCTCTTTTCTCTTGCCTCTTTTCTCTGATTTTATGGCTATGACCCTGCATCTCGATATCGTGAGCGCTGAAGCGGAAATCTTTTCCGGTGTAGCGGAGATGGTGTTCGTGCCTGCGGTAATGGGCGAAGTCGGCATTCTGCCGCGCCACACGCCGTTGCTCACAGTGCTTAGGCCGGGCGAGGTGCGCGTCAAGATTCCCGATGGCGAGGAGCAGGTGTTTTACGTCTCCGGTGGCATCCTCGAAATCCAGCCGCACGTCGTCACCATCCTGTCCGATACCGCGCTGCGCGCGCACGATGTGGACGAGGCCGCCGCACTGGAGGCCAAGCAGCACGCGGAGCAGGCCATGCGCGACCGCAAGTCCGACTTCGACTACGCCCAGGCGCAGGCCGAACTAGCCGAGGCCGTGGCGCAGTTGCAGACTATTCAGCGTCTGCGCAAAAAAGGCCGCTGATACAACGTGTAGGTCGGATCAAGCGCAGCGGATCCGACACACAATGCTTTTCCTGCTTGTAACTTTCCACTTTTCTTGTATCTTGGGCCCATGGGGCTCTCCGTAATCATCCTCGCCGCCGGACAGGGCAGGCGCATGCGCTCCGCGCTGCCAAAGGTGCTGCACCCGCTCGCGGGTCGGCCGCTTCTGGAGCATGTCATCCACACCGCGCATGAGCTTGACGCCCAGACGGTTCATGTCGTCTACGGCTACGGCGGCGATGCCGTGCCGCGCGCCCTCGCCCATCTCGATGCGAACTGGGTCGAGCAGGCCGAGCAACTCGGCACCGGCCATGCGGTCACGCAGGCAATGCCGTTTGTGGCGGACGCTGACACGGTGCTGGTGCTGTACGGTGACGTGCCACTCATCGGCGCGGCGACATTGCGCCGTTTGCTTGCGGCTACGAGCCGCGAGGGCCTCGGTCTGCTCACGGTCTATCAGCACGATCCGCGCGGCTACGGACGCATCGTGCGCGATGAGGGCCGCAAGGTGACGCGCATCGTGGAGGAAAAAGATGCGACCGCAGACGAGCGCGCGATCAATGAAATCAACACCGGCATGATCGCGGCGCCTGCGGCGCGGATGCGCGCATGGCTTGCGCGGCTCGAAAACAACAACGCGCAAAAAGAATTTTATCTCACCGATGTAATTGCACTCGCGGTGCAGGACGGCCTGGTAATCAACACCGTGGAGCCGGACAAGGTGGCCGAGGTGATGGGCGTCAACAACAAGGGACAGCTTGCCGAACTTGAGCGCTACTATCAGTACAGGCAGGCGGAGCGCCTGATGGAGCAAGGGATCACGCTGCTCGATCCGCTGCGGTTTGACCTGCGCGGCGAGCTCAGCGCCGGCCAGGATGTCACCATAGACGTGAATGTGGTCATTGAAGGCAGTGTCACGCTCGGTGATCGCGTGCGCATCGGCCCGCACGTCGTGATCCGCAACACGAAGATCGGCGATGACGTCGAAATACTTTCCCACTGCGTGATTGACGGCGCGATGATCGAATCCGGCTGCCGCATCGGGCCGTTTGCGCGCATCCGCCCTGAAACAAAACTGGCCGCTGGCGTACACATCGGTAACTTCGTCGAGATCAAAAAATCCGAGGTGGGCGCGGGCTCCAAAATAAATCATCTGAGTTATGTGGGCGATGCCACTATCGGGCGCGAAGTGAACATCGGCGCGGGCACCATCACCTGCAACTACGACGGCGCGAACAAGCATCAGACCATTATTGAAGACGGTGTCTTCATCGGCTCGGATACGCAACTGGTGGCGCCCGTCACCGTCGGTGCGGGTGCCACTGTGGGCGCGGGCTCCACCATCACCCAGGATGTGCCACCGAAAGTGCTGGCGGTGAGCCGGGTAAAGCAAAGCACCGTGCCGGGCTGGAAGCGCCCTGTTAAAACAGAGAAAAAAGTAAAGAGCAAAGAGAAAAGCTAAGCGTCTTACCATGATTCTTACCTCTTTTCTCTTACCTCTTTTCTCTTCCGCAGAGCGGAGTTGATATGTGCGGAATCATCGGAGCCGTAGCAGAACGTGACGTGATGCCCGCGCTGGTCGAGGGCCTCAAGCGTCTGGAGTATCGCGGCTATGATTCCGCCGGTGCGGTGGTGCTCGATGCGCATAATAAGCTCACGCGCGCGCGCGCGGTGGGCAAGGTGGTGGAGCTTGAGTTGCAGCTTGCGACCAAGTCACTGCAAGGCCACACCGGCATTGCGCACACCCGCTGGGCGACGCACGGGGTGCCGAGCGAGGTCAATGCGCATCCGCACATTTGTCGCAGCAGCGTCGCCGTGGTGCACAACGGCATTATCGAAAACCACGAAGAGCTGCGCGCCGAGCAGATAAAGGCGGGCTACGAGTTTACCTCGCAGACCGACACCGAAGTCGTGGTGCATCAGATACACCATCACTTGCAGCCCGGGACATCACTGTTTGACGCGCTGCGTGCGACGGTTGCAGAGTTGCGCGGCGCTTATGCGCTGGGCGTTATCTCCCCCTCCGATCCTGCGCACCTCGTCGCAGCGCGGCGCGGCAGCCCGCTGGTGATCGGTCTCGGCACGGGCGAGAACTTCATCGCCTCAGATGTCGCAGCGCTGCTACCCGTGACGCGGCGCTTTATCTTTCTCGAAGACGGCGACATCGCCGAAATCACCCGCGACAGTGTGCGCATTATCAATGCGGCGGGCACGGAGGTCACGCGCAAGATACACGTAAGCACGCTCAGTGCCGATGCCGTCGAGCGCGGCGAATATCGCCATTACATGCTGAAGGAAATCTTCGAGCAGCCGCGCGCGGTGAGCGACACACTGGAAGGGCGTCTCAACGCAGGCCGCGTGCTGGAAGAAAGCCTCGGCCCCAACGCCGCAGCAATACTGAACGCCGTCAAGCGCGTGCACATCATCGCCTGCGGCACGAGTAATCATGCGGGCCAGATTGCGCGTTACTGGATCGAGTCACTTGCGGGCATCCCCTGCAACGTCGAGGTGGCGAGCGAGTTCCGCTACCGCCGCCCGGTGGTGAGCGCCGACTGTCTGGTGGTAGCGGTTTCACAATCCGGCGAGACCGCCGACACGCTCGCCGCGCTGCGTGAAGCGAAGCGGCTCGGCTTCCGTTACTCCCTCGCCATCTGCAATGTGCCGGAAAGCTCGTTGGTGCGTGAGGCGGACATCGTCCTCATGACCCGCGCCGGGCCGGAAATCGGCGTTGCCTCCACCAAGGCCTTCACCACGCAACTCGTCGCACTCATGCTGCTCACCATTGTGCTGGGGCGGCGTCATGC
>CAWUTX010000079.1:0-9411 GCA_963925015.1 uncultured Gammaproteobacteria bacterium | reverse complement strand
GGTGATACTTTCCAGCTTCGCCGCAACAGGATCTTCGATCCACGCATCACCGCACTTTAAACAGACGAACGCAAGCACCTCGCTGACCACCACGACCCCAAATTTCAGGTCAACGGTAAATGTCGTGGTTCCTGGTTGCTTCTCGCCACCACAAAGGGGCAGTGCCCGGAATTCTCACTCATGACTTTTTCCTCCTGATTCTGAAATCTGGCTCGAAGTGTTCAAGATTCGGTCGATATGCAGTAATGATATGACATACCGGCACGGCTGGATCGGCGGCTGCCACCCCATGCACCGGCTCCGGCTCAACGTGCAGAATGAGACAACTTGGGTGCGGCCGGTCGGTCGGATATATCTCAATGACTTCGCCATTCATGATAGCGCTTATGATCTCAGCACGGGAAATCCCCCCGCTCCAGAAAGCCCTCCAACGCATGCTGATGCCAGTGCATGCGGCCTTGGGCCACACTAGCGCGCAGAATTTAGATGTCGAAATTTTTAGCCATGCCTCAGCCCTTAAGGCCACTGTATATACTACATCTTGTTCTGCGAAAACACAGTTAAGCCGACACAGTTTCATCGTATCCGCTGTGCCCTTCGACTTCGCTCAGGACAGGCTTGATCCGATCTACATGCTGCATCAACTGCGAAACGCCACCATGTGGTCGACGTCATAGCGTATTCCTACCTGCTCCCCAATCGCGTGGTCGTGGTGGCTGGGGAACAGTGATAACACCTTCGCGCCGGTGGGCAGGCGCAGCGTGTACATGATCTCTGCACCCTTGAATGCCTTATGCAAGACCTCGGCGCGCAATGCCGAGGCGTCGTCGTGCAGGATGTCGTCCGGGCGCAACAGCACCTCCACCGGCGTGCCTTGCGGCCACGGGTAGGCGCGGTTGCCCTGTATCGCGCCTATCTCGGTCTGCACTGTATCGGGTGTGAGCAGCGTGCCGCGCATGAACACGCCTTGGCCGATGAAGTCGGCGACGAAACGGTTCGCGGGCTCGTGGTAGAGATTGTACGGCGTGTCCCACTGTAGAATTTTTCCTTCCGCCATCACGCCGATCAGGTCACCCCAGGCGAAGGCCTCGTGCTGATCGTGGGTGACGAGAATCGCGGTGCTACCCTGGCCCTTCAGAATGGCGCGCACCTCCTGGCTCAGGCGTTCGCGCAGATCGACATCGAGATTCGAGAATGGCTCGTCGAGCAGAATCAGCGCAGGCTGCGGCGCGAGCGCACGCGCCAGCGCCACGCGCTGCTGCTGTCCGCCGGAAAGTTCGTGCGGGTAGCGGTGCCCCAGCCCTTCGAGCCCGACCACCTCCAGCAGATGGAGCGCCATATTGTCGCGTGCCTTGCGCGTGAGGCCGCGCAGGCCGAAGCAGATGTTGCTGGTAACATCCAAGTGCGGAAACAGCGCGTACTCCTGAAACACCATGCCCATCTGGCGCTGCTCCGGCGGCAACAAAAAACCGGGGCGCGAGATGCTGTGGCCGTTCAGAATGATCTCGCCCTGCACCACCGGCTCGAAGCCCGCCACGGCACGTAGCGCGGTGGTCTTGCCACAGCCTGAAGGCCCCAGCAGACATACCAGTTCGCCCGGCTGCACATGCAACGACAGCCCGCACACCGCAGCGTGATCCTGATAGCGGCATTCAATGTCGTGCAGTTCGAGCAGGGCGGTCATCGTGTCCTTATGATAACAAATTTTCACACGGTGCCGGTGCGCCTGCGCGGCGTGTGCCTACGCCTTCACCTCTCACCCTACGCCGCATAATCTATGCCGTCACTTTATAATAGGGAGGCCTCAGGGTCAGAATCGATTGATTTTGAGTTGCTCTGATTTTCCATCGTCGCCCCAATCTATAACTGGATTAAATGCTTGTTTTTGTTGCGTGGCAAGCGGCATTCCGAGGAGCAGATGATGCCGGTATGGTAGGGCTTGGACGCTCAAGCGTCTACATTCACTTGCAGCCAGTATTCCAGCAGCGCGAGGTGCCACAGCTTGCTGCCTTGCAACGGCGTTAGGTATTTTTCCGGCGCCGCCAATAATTTTTCCACATAGGTGCGCTGAAACAGACCGCGTCTGCGGCAGGCTTGGGAGTTCAGCACCTCGCGCATGAAGTTCAGGAATTCTCCGCGCACGTATTTGAGTGCGGGCATGGGGAAGTAGCCCTTGGGGCGGTCTATCACGGCGTCGGGCAACAGGCCGCGCGCGATGGCCTTCAGCGGATGTTTGCCGCCGCTTTTGAGTTTTAATTCCGGCGGCATGCTGGTGGCGAGTTCGACCAGCTCGTGATCGAGAAACGGCACGCGCGCCTCCAGCCCCCAAGCCATGGTCATGTTGTCCACGCGCTGCACCGGGTCGTCGACTATGAGAGTGGTCATGTCCATGCGCAGCACGCGATCCAGAAAGGTGTCGGCGCCGGGCTCGGCTAGTAGTTTTTCTATTAACTGTGATGACTGATCTGCCGCGTGATATTCGGCACTCACTGTTTCCAGAAATTCGTCATGGCTGCGGTCAAAATAGTGTTTGCGAAAGCGCTCCAGATCGGTTCCGGTTTCCTGCTGCATGAGCGGATACCAGAAATAACCGCCGAACACCTCGTCCGCGCCCTGTCCGCTTTGCACCACCTTGACGTGTTTCGACACGCGCTCGGCGAGTAGATAAAACGCGACGGCGTCCTGCGCCACCATCGGCTCGCTCATGTTGCACACACACTCCGGCAGGCGCGTGAGTACGTCGCGGTTGGGAATGAGAAATCTCTGATGCTGGGTCGCATAACGCGTGGCGACCTGATCGGAGTATTCAAATTCGCTGCCTTTTTCTGTGCCGACATCTTCAAAGCCGATGGAAAAGGTGAGCAGATTTTTTTGCCCGGCCTCGGCCAGCAGTGCGACGATCAAGCTGGAGTCGAGACCGCCGGAGAGCAGCACGCCGACCGGCACGTCAGCCACCATGCGGCGTTTTTCCACCGCCGCGCGCAGACTCTGGTGTACTGCGTCCACCCACTCCTGTTCGGATTTTTTCTGCGCCGGACGTTGCGCATTGAGTTGCCAATAGCGGCGCGTGGTGATGCCGCCGCGCGTATCCAGCATCATCGTGGTGGCGGGCGCAAGTTTGCGGATGCCTTGCAGTATCGTGTGCGGCGCGGGCACCACCGCGTGCAAGCTAAGCTGGTGGTGCAACGCGATGGGGTCGATGCGCGTATCCACTTCGCCCGCCGCGAGCAGTGCCTGCGGCGTGGAGGCGAAGCGGAAATTATTTTTATGCTGCGCGTAATACAGCGGCTTGATACCCAAGCGGTCGCGCGCCAGAAACAGCGTTTGCTTTTTACTGTCCCACACGGCAAAGGCGAACATGCCGTGCAAGCGCTCCACGCAACGCTCGCCCCACGAGGCGTAGGCCTTGAGGATGACCTCTGTGTCGCCGCCGGAAAAAAATGTATGGCCCTGCGCCCGCAACTCCGCGCGCAGTGATTCGTAGTTGTATATCGTGCCGTTGAAGACGATGGTGAGTTTCAGCGCTGCATCCACCATCGGCTGATGCGCGCGCGCGGAGAGGTCAATGACAGCCAACCGTCTGTGCCCAAAGGCGAGCGGGCCGTCAAAATAGAGTCCTTCATCGTCCGGCCCACGGCGCGCAAGCCGTTCTGTCATACGCGTCAGCGTTGCACGCGCGGGCGCGCCTCCGTCGAAGCGCAGTTCGCCGCTAATGCCGCACACGGCTTGGGGGCTTTGTCTGTTGCATTGTCAGGCGTGCTGCTTTACTCTTTGAGCTTCTACCCATCTGTTGTTCTCAACCCTATGAGGATAAAAATGTATGAAAAATCCGCTTGATTCGATTGCAGGAACGATTATATCAGGCTTGGTGCTGACGGTGATTCTGGCGGTCATCGCCAATGCCCTCATATAGCATTCACTGTAGCGCCCACCAACAAGAGGAATAAAATTATGGAAAACGAATGGGTACCGCTCATCGCACGCTGGATACATTTTCTGGCGGGCATTACCTGGATCGGCCTGCTCTATTATTTCAACTTGGTGCAGGCCCCCGCGATGGCAGCGGCCAATGCCGACCATAGCGGTCCGGGCGGCGCGGGTATCGCCAAATACGTATTGCCGCGCGCACTGTTCTGGTTCCGCTGGGCGGCGCTGGTCACATGGATCGCAGGCGCGGCCCTACTTGGCCCAAGTTTTGTGTCGGCCTTTACCTTACAGGGCTACGACGTGATCATCGGCATCGGCTCGTGGCTCGGTACTATTATGCTGCTGTTCGTATGGGGTGTAATCTGGCCGAACCAGAAAAAGGTACTGGGTCTGAAACCCGCGACCGATGCGGAAAAAGCCACGGCGCGCCGCGTGGCGTTCCTCACCTCGCGCGTCAACACCGCGCTGTCGATTCCCATGCTGCTGTTCATGGGCGCCTCCGCACACGGAATGGCCTTGTTCGGCTGATACCGTAGCCGTCAAAACGGCTTTCCCTCGCGCGCCATAGGCGCTAGAATATCTCCAGTCACGGCAGCCCCACCAAGGTGGGGCTGCCTTTTTGTTTTTTGGCTTTATCGACAAACCATGAACCATTGCCTGATGAATACGCACAACCGTCTGCCGGTCACGTTCGAGCGTGGCGAAGGCGCGTGGCTGTGGGATACGGAAGGGCGCAAATATCTCGACGCCTTTTCCGGTATTGCCGTGTGTAATCTGGGTCATGCGCATCCGGCGGTGACGCAGGCGCTGTGTGCGCAGGCCAGCAAGCTGCTGCATGTCACTAATGTGTTTCACATCGCCGAGCAAGAAGCGTTGGGTGCAGCGCTGGTGCGTGTCTCCGGCATGGACAAGGCATTTTTCTGCAACTCCGGCGCGGAGGCCAACGAGGCGGCGATCAAGCTCGCGCGCCTGCACGGGCATCGCAAAAATATCGCACTGCCGACCATCATTGTCATGGAGTGCAGTTTTCACGGGCGCACGCTCGCCACGCTGGCCGCCACCGGCAACGCAAAAATAAAACAGGGTTTCGAGCCGCAGGTGCAGGGCTTCGTAAGCGTGCCGTTCAACGATCTCGCAGCCATCGCCGCCGCCGCGGGCAAAAATCCGAACATCGTGGCGGTGCTGGTGGAACCGGTGCAGGGTGAGGGCGGCATCAACATCCCGCATCACGATTACCTGGCTGGCGTGCGCAAACTGTGCGACGAGCACGGCTGGCTCATGATGCTGGACGAGGTGCAGACCGGGATGTGTCGCACCGGAAAGTGGTTTGCGTTTCAGCACAGCGGCATCATGCCGGACGTGATGACGCTCGCCAAGGCGCTCGGCAACGGCGTGCCCATCGGCGCCTGCCTCGCGCACGGCGCGGCGGCGGAACTGTTTCAGCCCGGCAGCCATGCCACCACCTTTGGCGGCAATCCTCTGGTGTGCGCGGCGGCGCTCGCCGTTATCGACACCATGGAAAACGAAAACCTCGCTGCGCGCGCGGACGCGCTCAGCACGCGCATGCACCAGGCGCTCGCGCACCTGCTCGCAGACAATCCGCATATCGTAGACATTCGCAGCCACGGCCTCATGCTCGGCATCGAGATCGACCTGCCGTGCACGGCACTGGTCAAGCTCGCGCTGGCACAAGGCCTGCTCATCAACGTCACCGCCGAGCGCGTGATCCGCCTGCTGCCGCCGCTCATCATCAGCGACGCCGAGGCCGACCAGATTGCGCGCGAGGTAGCGGCGCTGGTAAACGCGTTTGCAAAAGCCGCCTGACCCCGGAGCTACCATGAGCGTGCGCCATTTTCTCACCCTGGACGATTTCACGCCGGTCGAAATCGGGCGGCTGCTTGCGCGCGCGATTGAACTCAAGGCTATGTGGCGTGAAGGCCTGCGCCACGAACCGCTCAAGAATAAAGTGCTCGCCATGCTGTTCGAGAAATCCTCCACGCGTACGCGGGTATCGTTCGAGAGCGCGATGATCCAGTGCGGCGGCGGCGCGATCTTTCTTTCGCCGCGCGACACGCAGCTCGGTCGCGGTGAACCGGTGGAAGACACGGCGCGCGTATTGTCGCGCATGTCGGACGTGATCGTGGTGCGCACCTTTGAGCACGAAAAACTCGAGCGTTTTGCAGCGCACTCCACGGTGCCTGTCATCAACGCGCTCACCGACCAGTATCATCCGTGCCAGTTGCTCGCCGACTTGCAGACCTACATCGAGCAGCGCGGCGCCATTAAAGGCAAGACCGTGGCGTGGGTGGGCGACGGCAACAACATGTGCAACTCTTACATCGAGGCCGCGCGCCTGTTTGAATTTGAACTGCGCATCTCCACACCGCCTGGTTACGACCCGGACAGCGCATTGCTCAAGGCCTCTGCGGGACATGCCACGCTCACACGCAAGCCGCAAGACGCAGCGCGCGGCGCCGATCTCGTGGTCACCGACGTGTGGGCCAGCATGGGCCAGGAGCAGGAGCAGGCCACACGCCTGCGTGACTTCGTGCAGTATCAGGTCAATGCGCGCCTCATGGCGCTCGCCAAACCGGACGCGCTGTTCATGCACTGCCTGCCCGCGCATCGCGGCGAAGAAGTGAGCGCCGACGTGATCGACGGCCCGCAGAGCGTGGTGTGGGATGAAGCGGAAAATCGCCTGCACGCGCAGAAGGCGCTGCTGGAAATGCTGGTGGCCTAGTCCAAACGCGCCTACCCGGTGCCACCCACCGTCAGCCCATCAATGCGCAACGTCGGCTGGCCCACGCCCACCGGTACGCTCTGGCCTTCCTTGCCGCAGGTGCCGACACCGCTGTCGAGTTGCAGATCATTGCCGACCATGGAGACGCGCGTCAGCACGTCGGGGCCGTTGCCGATGAGGGTGGCGCCTTTCACGGGGCGCGTAATTTTGCCGTTTTCGATCAGATACGCCTCACTCGCGGAGAACACGAACTTTCCGGAGGTGATGTCCACCTGCCCGCCGCCGAAGTTGACGGCGTATAAACCTTTCTCCACCGAGGCGATGATTTCTTCCGGCGCATATTTTCCCGCGCGCATGTAGGTGTTGGTCATGCGCGGCATGGGCAGATGCGCGTACGACTCGCGTCGCCCGTTTCCGGTGGGCGCTACGCCCATTAAGCCCGCGTTGAGCTTGTCCTGAATGTAGCCCTTGAGGATGCCGTTTTCGATCAGCACCGTGCACTGCGTGGGCGTGCCTTCATCGTCCACGTTGAGCGAGCCGCGCCGGTGCGCCAGCGTGCCGTCGTCCACCACCGTGCATTGCTCGGAAGCGACGCGCTCGCCGATGCGCCCGGCGAACGCGGAGCTGCCCTTGCGGTTGAAGTCGCCTTCCAGACCGTGGCCGATGGCCTCGTGCAATAAAATGCCCGGCCAGCCGGGGCCGAGCACCACCTGCATGGTGCCTGCAGGCGCCGCAACGGCGTCGAGATTCACCAGCGCCTGGCGTACCGCCTCGCGCGCGTAGCCGAGGCCGCGTTCGTCTTCGAGAAAATGCTGGTAACCGACGCGCCCGCCGCCGCCCGCGCTGCCCTGTTCGCGGCGGCCGTCCTGCTCCACAATCACGCTCACATTCAGCCGCACCAGCGGACGCACATCGGCGGCGAGCGTGCCGTCGCTGCCCGCCACCAGTATTACATCGTGCTCGGCGGCGAGGCTTACAATCACTTGCTGCACGCGTGCATCCTGTTTGCGCGCCTCTTTGTCCAGCGCCTCCATCAGGGTTACTTTTTCCGTTTCGGAAAGCGTGGCGACCGGGTCCATCGGCATATACAAAGCGTGGCCCGTCGTCTTGCTCCATGCCTGTAAACTTTTCTGCTGTCCGCTCTGCGTAATGGCGCGTGCGGCGTGCGCTGCCTGCGTCAGTGCGGGCAACACGATTTCATCCGAATAGGCAAAGCCGGTTTTCTCGCCGCTCACCGCGCGCACGCCGACGCCCTGCTCGATGTCGTGACTGCCGTCCTTGACGATGCCGTCTTCCAGCATCCACGACTCGGAGCGGCTCAACTGAAAATAAAGCTCGGCGCTGTCGATGCCGGGCTGCATGAGCTGATCCAGCACGCGTGACAGTTCTCTGTCATCGAGCCCGCCGGGGGCCAGCAGGGCGTGGCGTGCAATGTCGAGGGTGTTCATGATTTAAATAGATATAGCCGGATGGGCGAGAATTAAAGGTCTATTGTACTTTTTTCCGGCCTACTTCGCTGATTACTTAAGGAACCTCTGATGTGTCGTCATTCCGGGCGGAGCGAAGCGTAGACCCGGAATCCAGTGCTGTAAATTCAATGGGTTGCTGGATTCCCGCTTTCTCGGTAATGACGTTTCTCGAATAAATAAGAGCTTTCCTAAGGTACGCCACACACCGGACAAGCGGGGTCTTTACGCAGCGCCACCGTGCGCCATTCCATGGAGAGGGCGTCGAGCAACAGCAGGCGCCCGCTGAACGGCGCGCCGATATTCAACAACAGCTTGATGACCTCCACCGCCTGCACGCTGCCGATGATGCCCGGCAGCGGGGCGAGCACACCCAACTGGGCGCAGCCTTCCTGCTCACCATCTTCGTCTTTGTAAAGACAGCGGTAACAGGGACTGTCGGCGCGACGATGATCGAATACCGCGACCTGCCCCTCCATGCGTATCGCCGCACCGGAGACCAATGGTTTTTGGGTTTTCACGCAGACTGCATTGAGCATAAAGCGTGTAGCGAAATTGTCGCTCGCATCCGCCACTACATCGGCCAGTGCAATTTCGTCCGCCAATTCATCTTCCGTCAAACGATGATCGTAGGTGGTGACTTTTACTGACGGATTAAGCGCACTCAATGTTGCGCGCGCGGAATCTGTTTTTGCGCGGCCGATGTCCTCTGTGCGATGGATGATCTGGCGTTGCAGATTGGACAAATCCACGCTGTCGTCATCGGCAATCACTAAATGGCCGACACCTGCGGCGGCGAGATACATCGCCAGCGGTGAACCGAGACCGCCGAGGCCAATGATCATTGTGCGCGCATTCAGCAATTTTTGCTGCCCTTCCAGACCAACCTGAGGCAACAAAATATGGCGGCTGTAGCGTTGCAGTTGTTCGTCATTCATGCGGCGTCACCCATTGCGCGACCGTCATGCGCGGAATGCCAGCCAGGTCAGCGAAATCCTGCACGCAGGTATAACCGAGAGCAGAAAGCATCCGAATCATCTCACGCCCTTGATCGTAGCCATGCTCCAGCAGCAACCAGCCGCTTCCCTCACCCCGGCCCTCTCCCGGAGGGAGAGGGTGACGCAGATGGGAGAGGGTGAAATGTTCGCGCGCCTGCATCGCAATAGTGCGCAGATGCTGCAAACCGTCCGCGCCCGCCACCAGCGCAACCTCCGGTTCAAAGCGTAAATCATTCAAATGCGGATCATCGCTCCTCACGTAGGGCGGATTGGAAACGAT
>CAWUTX010000078.1:0-4991 GCA_963925015.1 uncultured Gammaproteobacteria bacterium | reverse complement strand
GGTGCTGGAATGCCGCAGCCTGGTGAAGACCTTCAGTGAAGGCGGCCTCTACGCCGAAGTGCTGAAAGACGTGAATCTTTCCGTCGCGGCAGGCGAGTGCGTGGCCATCGTCGGCGCCTCCGGTTCCGGCAAGAGTACGCTGTTACACCTGCTCGGCGGACTGGACCTGCCCACGGCGGGAGAGGTGTGGGTGCAGGGGCATAACATGGCCCGGCTCGATGACGCGGAGCGCGGGCGCCTGCGTAACCGGGCGCTCGGCTTTGTCTATCAGTTTCACCATCTGCTGCCGGAATTCAGCGCGCTCGAAAACGTGAGCTTGCCGCTGCTCATCGGCGGCCTTGCGCCGCGCGAGGCCGCCGAGCAGGCGCATGCACTGCTAGAGAAGGTGGGCCTGGCGTCACGTCTTGCGCACCGCCCCGGTGAGCTGTCCGGCGGTGAGCGCCAGCGCGCTGCGGTGGCGCGCGCCCTGGTGACCAGTCCGCAGTGTGTGCTGGCCGATGAACCCACGGGCAATCTCGACCGCCGCAATGCCGAACAGGTGTATGAACTGATGCTGGAGCTCAACGCGGCCTTGCACACGAGCCTGGTGGTGGTCACACACGACCTCACGCTCGCCTCCCGCATGCAGCGCGTGTTTACGCTGCGTGATGGCGTGCTGCAAGATATACTGCAATAATCACCGCATGCCACGCACAGCGCGGCACGGTACTGAGGAGTTCAGAAAGGTGCAGGTAACGCAACGTGTTTGAAATCATCAAAGCAGGCGGTTGGGTGATGTGGCCGCTACTGCTGTGTTCGGTAGTCGCCACCGCCATCATCTTTGAACGCTTCTGGGCGTTGCAGAGAAGACATGTTGCGCCGGAACATCTCCTGGCGCAGATTTGGCACTGGGCGAAGAACCGCCAGATCAACGCTACGCAAATCGACACCCTGAGCAAGAGTTCGCCGCTGGGCCGTATCCTCGCCGCCGGTCTGCTCAACCTGCATCACCCCCGTGAAGTGATGAAAGAGAGCATCGAGGAAACCGGGCGTCACGTGGTACATGAAATGGAGCGCTTTCTGAATGCGCTCGGCACCATCGCTGCGATCAGCCCTTTGCTCGGTCTGCTCGGCACCGTGTTCGGCATGATGCAGGTATTCAACTCCGTCAACGTACACGGCGTCGGTAATCCTACGGAAATGGCGGGCGGTATCGCCAAGGCGCTGGTGACCACGGCGGCGGGTTTGTGCGTGGCGATTCCGAGCCTGACATTTTATCGTTATTTTCGCGGCCGTATCGACGAGCTGGTGGTGACGATGGAACAGCAGGCGATCAAGATGGTGGAGGTGCTGCACGGCGACCGCGAACAGGATCCCCGGCCATGAATTTGCGCCGCACGCGCCATGAAGAGCCGGAATTGAGTCTGATCCCGCTGGTCGATATCTTGTTCGTGGTGCTCATCTTTTTCATTGTGACCACCACGTTTAATCGAGATGCCGGGATCACCCTCACGCTGCCCGAGGCGAACGCCGGGGCTGAAGCCAAACAGGATGTGACGCTGGGGATTGTCATCGACGCCGAAGGCCGCTATTACATCAACCAGCAACAGGTCGTGAACACGTCGCCGGAAACCCTGAAACGCGCCCTGCAACAGGTGGCCGCCGAACACCAGAATGCCCCGTTCGTTATCAGTGCCGACGCCAAGACCCCGCATCAGGCGGTCATTACCGCGATGGACGTCGCACGCCAGCTTGGATTTATACACATCACGCTGGCTACGCAGAATCCGCAGCAAGATAAACCCTGAAGTGTGCAGTCCGAATGACCACAAGTAAGGTGAGCAGTACCGCCGTGTACCGGCGTCTGCTGCGCTATGTAAGACCGTACTGGAAATCGTTTGCCATCGCGACACTCGCGATGGTGTTTTTCGCCGCGACGGAAACGGGTTTTGCTGCGCTGATGAAGCCGCTCGCCGACGGCAGTTTCGTCGCCCAAGACCCGACAATCATCCGCATGATGCCGCTGTGGCTGGTCGGCCTGTTTCTGGTGCGCGGTATCGCGGGCTTCATATCCACGTATGGCATGGCGTGGATGGGGCGCAAGGTGGTGAACGATCTGCGCGACCTGATGTTTCATCACTTGCTGCGGTTGCCGACGACCTTTTACGACAATAATTCCTCCGGCCAACTGCTGTCGAAGCTAGTCTATGATGTGGAGCAGGTGGCGCAGGCCTCGACCAGCGCCATCACCGTGATCGTGAAGGATACGCTGACGGTAGTCGGGCTTGTCGCGTGGATGCTTTATCTCAATGCCATACTGGCGCTGGTTTTCCTGCTGACCGGGCCATTCATCGCGTATCTGGTGCTTTATATCAACCGGCGTTTCCGCCGCATCAGCACGCGCATTCAGAACTCCATGGGCGACATCACGCATGTCGCGGAGGAGGCGATAGGGGCGCAACGTGTGATTAAAATCTTCGGTGCCCAGCTCCATGAGGCCGCGCAGTTTGATCGTACCAGTGAGGCTAATCGTCATCTCAACATGAAGATGACGGCGACATCGGCCTCCAGCACTTCGCTGATTCAACTGATAACGGCCTGCGCCCTGGCCGCTATCGTCTACCTGGCGACACTGCCTTCGATGCTGGCCTCCATCAGCGTGGGCACTTTTATGTCATTTATCGCCGCCATGGTACTCATGCTCGGTCCTATGAAACGCATCACCACCATCAACGCCGTCATACAGCGCGGTATTGCCGCCGCAGAGAGCATTTTCGCTTTTCTCGACAGCAGCGTCGAACCGGATACTGGCACGCGCAGCCTCGCGCGTGCCGCAGGCGCGATTGAATACCGGCAGGTCTCGTTCAGTTATGACACGCGCAAAGACGAGGTGCTGCACGACATCAGTTTCAAGGTGCAGCCGGGCCAGACCGTTGCACTGGTGGGCCGCTCCGGCAGCGGCAAGTCCACGCTGGTGAGCCTGTTGCCGCGTTTCTATAACATCGGTAGCGGCAGTATCACGCTCGACGGCTGCGATATCCGCGACCTGCGGCTTACCGATCTGCGCGACCAGATCGCGCTGGTGAGCCAGGAGGTGACGCTGTTCAACGCTACGATAGCGCACAACATAGCTTATGGCCGGCTCGAGACTGCGAGCGAGCGCGACATCATCGAGGCCGCCGAGGCCGCGCACGCGATGGAGTTTATCCGCCCACTGCCGCAAGGGCTGAATACGCTGGTGGGCGAGAATGGCGTGCTGCTCTCCGGCGGTCAGCGCCAGCGTCTGGCGATAGCGCGCGCGCTGCTGAAAAATGCGCCCATCCTGATTCTGGACGAGGCCACCTCATCGCTTGATACGGAGTCCGAACGCTATATTCAGGCCGGGCTCGAACGCCTGATGCGCGCGCGCACCACGCTGGTGATTGCGCACCGTCTTTCCACCATCGAGAAGGCGGACATCATCATCGTGCTGCATGCCGGTCGCATCATCGAGCAGGGCAAGCACAGTGAGCTGCTGGCACGTAACGGTCACTATGCGGCGCTGCACAAGATGCAGTTCCGTGACGATGACGCGCCGGCGTCGACCGCGACAGAATCATCCATTCTTTGAGATGAAGCGCCTCGACCACTATTGGTACACCCATAATTTTCTGTCGTTTTTGCTGCGGCCGCTTGCGTGGCTATACTGCCCTCTAACTTGGGCACGCCGCAACCTCTATCGCTGCGGCGTGTTGCGCGCAAACAAGATCGCTGTGCCAGTCGTCGTAGTGGGCAACATCACCGCCGGTGGCACCGGTAAAACGCCTCTGGTCATCTGGCTCGCGGAGTTTTTGCAGGCACGCGGCTGGAGACCCGGCATCGTCAGCCGTGGCTACGGCGGCAAGACGCGGCAATATCCGCAGGCGGTGCATCCCGATTCTGATCCGGCACAGGTGGGCGACGAGGCCGTGCTGCTTGCATTGCGCTCTGCGTGTCCGGTCATGATCGCGCCGCATCGGATCGACGCCGCACGTGCGCTGCTGCCTGCGTGCGACATCATCATTGCCGATGACGGCCTGCAGCATTACGCGCTGGCGCGGGATATTGAAATTGCCGTGATTGACGGCGCGCGCCGTTTCGGCAACGGTTATTGCCTGCCGGTGGGGCCGCTGCGCGAGCAGCTCACTCGATTGCGCACGGTGAACATGAAGGTGTGCAATGGCGGTGTTGCAGGTGATGGCGAATTCGCCATGCGCTTGCAGCCGCTCGACGCGCGTAATCTGGCGGATGAGGCACGCACGCGCGGCATCGAAAGCTTCAGCGGCGAGAGCGTACACGCCGTCGCCGCCATCGGCCATCCCGCACGATTTTTCAATCAACTGCGTGCGCTGGGTCTCAGCGTGGTGGAGCATGCCTTTCCTGATCATCATCGCTTTACGGAACGGGATTTCCGGTTTGACCAGTTTGGCGATGGCGGCCGCACCGTGGTCATGACCGAGAAGGATGCGGTAAAATGCAAAGCGTTCGCCAAACCCTATTATTGGTATCTGCCTGTAACAGCCGAGCTTGAGCCTGCTTTTGGCGTAAAATTGCTTGAACTTCTGGAGAAGATTTCCCATGGATCAAAAGCTGCTTGATATTTTAGTGTGCCCGGTGTGCAAGGGGCCGCTGGTGCATGACAAATCCGCCGCAGAACTCATCTGCAAGTGGGACCGGCTCGCTTATCCGATCCGTGACGACATACCGGTGATGCTGGAGCAGGAGGCGCGACGCCTGCCGGGCGAAGATCTGGCGTGAAATTCGATGTCATCATTCCGGCGCGCTACGCCTCCACCCGCTTGCCTGGCAAGGTATTGCGTGCCATCGCCGGTAAACCGATGCTGGAGCATGTGCATAGCCGCGCACTGGAGAGCGGAGCCAGCCGCGTAGTGATCGCCACCGACGACGAGCAGATTGCGCTGGCGGCGCGCGCCTTCGGTGCCGAAGTCTGCATGACGTCGTCCGGCCATCTCTCCGGCACTGAACGTCTCGCC
>CAWUTX010000077.1:0-6636 GCA_963925015.1 uncultured Gammaproteobacteria bacterium | reverse complement strand
ACTTCGATCATCGGCACGTGGTTTGTGCGTCTCACCAAGAGCGGTTCGGTGACCATGGCGCTCTACACCGGTCTCGGTGTTGCGGCCGTGCTGTCGGCGCTCGTCTTCATCCCGCTCACCAAGTGGATGATGGAGGGCGTGACGCCGGGCGGGGCCAACGGGGTCATCCCGGGCTCGTGGGCCAACTACTACTGGGCCGCACTCATCGGTCTGGGCGTCACCATTCTTCTGGTGGCAATCACCGAGTACTACACCGGCACCATCTGGCCGCCGGTGCGCAGCATCGCCAAGGCATCTGAGACCGGTCACGCGACGAACATCATCGCGGGTCTGGCAGTCAGCCTGAAGGCCACGGCGCTCCCCGTCATCGTCATCGCGGGTGGCATCGTGTCGTCCTACGAGCTGGCCGGGTATTACGGCATCGGCGTCGCCGTCATGGCAATGCTCTCGCTCGCCGGAATCGTGGTCGCGCTCGACGCGTATGGCCCGATCACCGACAACGCGGGTGGTATCGCCGAGATGGCAGAGCTTCCGGAGTCGGTCCGTGCCGTCACCGACCCGCTTGACGCGGTCGGTAACACCACCAAGGCCGTCACCAAGGGGTACGCCATCGGTTCCGCCGGGCTTGCCGCGGTCATCCTCTTCGTCTCGTACGTCGAGGAGCTGAAGACCGCACTGGGCAAGACCGGCGATGCCGCGCTCAACCTGAGCTTCGACCTTCAGGATCCGTTCGTGGTGGTCGGTCTGCTCATCGGTGGGCTCATGCCGTTCATCTTCGCTGCGTTCTCCATGGAGGCCGTGGGCAAGGCGGGCGCCCAGGTGGTTGAGGAAGTGCGCAGGCAGTTCCGCGAGAAGCCCGGGATCATGCAGGGTACGGAGAAGCCGGACTACGCCGGCTGCGTCAAGATCGTGACCGCCTCCGCCCAGAAGCAGATGCTCATCCCGGGTCTCATCCCCATCATCGTCCCGATCATCATCGCCTTCATCTTCGGCGTTGAGAACGGTCGCGTGATGCTGGGTGGGCTCCTGCTTGGCACCATCGTCACAGGCATCTTCGTCGCCATCTCGATGACCTCGGGTGGTGGCGCCTGGGACAACGCCAAGAAGCTCATCGAGGACGGTGAGTTCGGTGGCAAGGGATCCAACGCCCATCTGGCTGCGGTGACCGGTGACACAGTTGGTGACCCGTACAAGGACACCGCTGGTCCCGCCATCAACCCGATGATCAAGATCATCAACATCGTGGCTTTGTTGATCGTACCGTTGCTTGCTTAACTAGCCGCATCGGTTCTCGCCACAAAAAAAGGGCGCCTCCGGGCGCCCTTTTTTTTTGCCAGGGAAACTCTGATTTATTGGAGCACGTAGGTCACGGTGCGCGCCAGCGCTCCGTGACACAAGAATGGTCAGGCAAGCTTCAGCCTGATCCACGCTGCAACCCCCTCACCCGACTCTCTCCCGCAGGGAAAGGGTATTTCTTGAAGGCAAAAAAACGGGGGCTTAAAGCCCCCGTTTTCACATGCACGGCATCAAAGCGTATTACAAGTTGTATCCACGCTCCTCGTGTTGCGAGATATCCAGGCCTTCCGTCTCATGCTCCTCGCTGACGCGCAGGCCCATCACCGCATCCAGCACCTTGAGGATGACGTACGTCACCACACCGCACCAGACGATAGTGACCAGCACACCCTGAGCCTGGATGAGGACCTGACTCACGATGCTGAAGCCATCGCCCTTCACGCCGCCCAAACTCGCAGCGGCGAATACGCCGGTGAGCAGCGCGCCGATGATACCGCCTACCGCATGCACGCCGAAGACGTCGAGCGCATCGTCGTAACCGAGCATGCGCTTCAAGCTGGTCGCCGCCCAGTAACAGACCACGCCCGCAGCGGCGCCGATCACAATCGCGCCCATGGGGCCCACGTAACCGGAGGCCGGGGTAATGGCCACGAGGCCGGCCACCGCGCCGGTGACAATACCGAGCACCGTGGGTTTGCCGCGCACCATCCACTCGACAAACATCCAGCCCATCGCCGCAGCGGCGGTGGCGATTTGCGTCACTGCCATAGCCATACCCGCAGTGCCGTTCGCGGCTACCGCGCTGCCTGCGTTGAAGCCGAACCAGCCGACCCAGAGCATGGCAGCGCCGACCACGGTAAGAGTGAGGTTATGCGGCGGCATGGCCGCCTTGCCGTAACCGGCGCGCTTGCCGAGCACCAATGCCGCTACCAGGCCCGCGATACCGGCGTTGATGTGCACCGCGGTGCCGCCCGCGAAATCGAGCACGCCCCAGTCCCACATCAGGCCACCGTCGCCACTCCACACCATATGCGCGATGGGGGCGTACACGAAGGTGAGCCACAAACCCGTGAACCACAGCATGGCGGAGAATTTCATGCGCTCGGCGAACGCGCCCACGATGAGCGCTGGGGTGATGATGGCGAACGTCATCTGGAAGGTCATGAACACCGTTTCAGGAATTGAGACCCAGACGGATTCCACCGTGACGCCGCTCAAGAACGCCTTGCTCAGGCCGCCGAAGAAGGAATTGAAATTAACCACCCCCTTCTCCATGCCGCTGACGTCAAACACGAGACTGTATACGTACAGCGCCCACAGCACCGTAACCAGCGAGGTGATGGCGAAGCACTGCATGAGCACCGAGAGCACGTTCTTGGAGCGCACCATGCCGGCGTAGAACAAGGCGAGACCGGGGATGGTCATGAGCAGCACCAACGCGGTCGAGGTGAGCATCCATGCCGTGTCGCCCGAGTTCAGTACCGGTGCGGCAACCGCAGGAGCCTCTGCTGCTGCCAGTGCGGGCGCCTCCGGTACCGCCACCTCTGTTGCTACCGAGTCTGCGACAGGCACTTCCTCAGCCATCACCCAATTCGGCGCCGCGAGCAAAAGCGTTATAGCGCATGCGCTCACTATACCTTTTAATTTATACATCATGTGATCTTCCCCTCGATTAAAGCGCATCCGGACCGGTCTCGCCGGTGCGGATGCGGATGACCTGTTCCAGGTTATAGACGAAGACTTTTCCGTCGCCGATCTTGCCGGTGTTGGCCGATCTCTCGATGGCCTCGAGCACACGCTCCAGCATGGCATCGTCCACGGCGGTTTCGATCTTCACCTTGGGCAGAAAATCCACCACATACTCCGCGCCCCGGTACAGCTCGGTGTGCCCCTTTTGCCTTCCAAAACCTTTCACCTCGGTGACGGTAATGCCCTGCACTCCAATTTCGGACAGGGCCTCACGTACGTCGTCGAGCTTGAAAGGTTTGATGATTGCGGTAACAAGTTTCATGCAGTGACTCCTCAGGCAGATTGCCGATTTAGAAAGTCTTGCCGACAGAGAGGGTGAATACCCCGTCAGAGATGTCTTCCGTATCCGTACCTTTGGTCACGGTGTAAGGTACGCTGTTGGCATTGGTGTTGGTGTAAGCCAAACCAAAATTGAACCCGCCGAACGCCTTGGTCAGACCCACCTTATAGTCGGTGTAATCCAATATCCCGTAGTTCTCGACCCTCTGGTGACCGACATGCAGTCCCAGGATAACGCTTTGTGGCAGCTCAAAATTGGCGTTGGCCTCTAAATAGCCTGATCCTTTGGAGCCGCCATTGGCCCCCCCTCCGGTGGGGGGATTATTCTGATTGACGCCAAAATAATCGGTGAGCGTGCTGGAGTACTTCACATTGAAAAACTTGTAGGTCACTCCGGCAAAGGCCTCCAAAGTGTTGTATTCTTCGTTGGGTGGGATGTTGGTTCTTCCGCCGGGGTAGTAGTACTCCAGCAGCCCCACGTTGTAGCTGAAATCATCATTAATCTTGCCGCTGTAACCGGCGTAGAAATCCCATTCTAGACTTGCGTTGCTGAAACTGGCACTCGTCACATTGGAGGCCCAAGTGCCGAGATAAAACCCACTCGCATGGGCATAGTCAAACCCGCCCTGAATTGCAGGATCGTCAAAGGTCTGCGAGATGCCGCGAAATACGTAATTGCTGGTGAGCGCCAGATTGCCGGTAACACTATGGGGCGAGGTCGGCTCATCGGCCAATGCCAGCATCGGGCTGACCACAAGCACACATGTCACTAGAGTTGTTGTTAGGCCTTTCATGAAGTAATCTCCCTATATAAAGCATATAAAAGTGAACGAGGCGCAATAGGCTGGGTTGATTTGATCCAGATTACTGAGCTGCACGGCATACTGCAGTTCCCGTGCCACCTTATTATTTATGTTTATTATCAATAAATTATATTTATAATATGATGCAAAAATACAACTCAAAATGCACCATAATCAAGCTGGCGTTCAATTTACGCACCATCATGGTGCCATTTAAAGGAAGGAACTCAGATGATCGGGGTAAGCACATTGGATGAGTTGGTGCGACGGCTGGCGGAAATCGTCCCGCCCGGGATACGCGAGACGCAGCGTGACGTGGAGAAAAATCTGCGCGCCGCATTGAACAGCACCTTCGCCAAACTGAATCTGGTCACGCGCGAGGAATTCGACGTACAAAGCGCGGTGCTCGCGCGCGCGCGCGCCAGGCTCAAGATGCTGGAAGAAACGGTCGCGGCGCTCGAAGCCGAATTGCTAAAGCAGCGCACGGAAGAATAACAGCATCCCATGTCGCTCGCCGTAACCTACAGCCGTGCGCAAGTCGGCGTCGATGCACCCCTGGTCACGGTCGAGGTACATCTCTCCGGCGGCCTGCCCAGCCTCTCCATCGTCGGACTGCCAGAGGCGGCGGTCAAAGAGAGCAAGGATCGCGTGCGCAGCGCCCTGCTCAACGCCCGCTTCGAATTTCCCACGCACCGCATCACCATCAATCTCGCGCCGGCGGACTTACCCAAGGAGGGTGGGCGTTTTGATCTCGCCATCGCGCTCGGCATCCTCGCCGCCAGCGGGCAGATTCCCAAACAGGCGCTGCACGAATACGAATTTATCGGTGAATTGGCGTTGACCGGAGAACTGCGCGCGGTACGCGGCGTGCTGCCGGTAGCCTTGCAGACACGTGCAGCGGGGCGCGTATTGTTGGTGCCTGCGGAGAATGCGGATGAAGCCGCGTTAGTGGGGGGAGTAAATGTGCTGGCGGCGCATCACCTGCTCGAAGTCTGCGCGCATTTGAACGACAGCCAATTGCTGGCGCCGCATACGGCGGTACGGTCTATTGCGGGGGACGATGAAGGGAATGATTTGGCAGAGGTACGCGGCCAGACACATGCCAAGCGCGCATTGGAGATCGCTGCGGCGGGCAGCCACAGCCTGTTGATGATCGGCCCGCCCGGCACCGGGAAAACCATGCTGGCGAGCCGTTTGTCCGGCATCCTGCCGGAGATGGAAGACGACGAAGCCCTGGAATCGGCGGCGATCCTGTCGGTCAGCGATCAGGGTTTCAGTGTGGAGCGATGGCGGCGACGCCCCTTTCGTGCGCCACATCATACTGCCTCCGGGGTCGCACTGGTGGGTGGCGGCAGCCTACCGCGCCCCGGTGAAATCTCACTCGCCCATCACGGCGTGCTGTTTCTGGACGAACTGCCCGAATTCGACCGCCGTGTACTGGAAGTCCTGCGCGAACCGCTGGAATCAGGCCGCATCACCATCTCACGCGCCGCGCGCCAAGCCGAATTCCCCGCGCGCTTCCAGTTCATCGCCGCCATGAATCCCTGCCCCTGCGGCTATCTGGGCGACAGCAACGGCCGCTGTCACTGCACCCTGGAACAAGTGCAACGCTACCGCGCCCGCGTCTCCGGCCCCTTGCTCGACCGCATCGACATGCACATCGAAGTACCGAAACTTCCCCAGCAAGCCATGCGCACACAACCCGACGCCACCACCGAAACCAGCGCGCAAGTTCGCACGCGCGTCACAGCAGCACGCGCACGCCAGCTACAACGCAGCAAAAAATCTAACGCCCTGCTCAAGAACCGTCAAGTCGAAAAACACTGCCGCCTGAGCGACGCCGACAACAAACTGCTCGAACACGCCATCGAACGCTTAGGCCTCTCCGCGCGCGCCTACCACCGCATCCTCAAAGTCGCCCGCACCATCGCGGATCTGGCCGCTAGTGATGACATCACCACCGCCCACCTCGCCGAAGCCATCTCCTACCGGCGCCTAGATCGCGCCCCAGCCCGCTAACCCCTGATCTCTACCCCACGGCTACAGAATCATAAGCGATACGTCATACGGGAGACGTGAAAAGTGAAGCGGGAACGTCCAGGTCATGACACGCCACGCTTCGCGCTTCCCATGTATCAAAGCACTGAGCAGTACACTAACCCAAACGAATGATCTGATTCAGGCGCTCACATACCTGCGCAAACAGACTATCGGACAATGTCCCGAGCGGGTGGGCTTTGGCGCCGCGCAAATGTCAGTCGAAGGACTTGGGTTGATGGCAGAGCACATAGCTGGTCTGCCCTGCCTTGCGCCCATTGACCTGCCCGACCGCCACGGCAAAAGGGTTGTCGGCGTTGTATCGACGCCCCCCCCACCTTGAGTAGCAACTCTGTTTAGAGTCCGGCTGCCACTGTAGCCGATCGCTCGGCAAGATGTCTTGCGTAAGCAGCGGGTGTCAGGCTACCCAATGCCTTCTTCGGTCGCTCCTCGTTGTATTCACGTCGCCAGG
>CAWUTX010000076.1:0-7361 GCA_963925015.1 uncultured Gammaproteobacteria bacterium | reverse complement strand
TCATGTCGCCCACGGTGCGGAAGCGCACCATGATATTTTTTACTTCCTCGCCTTCTTTGGGCTGCACCAGGTGCGATACCGGCAGCCAGCCGCCGCGCCACACCACGTCGCGCCGGTGCGCGTAGTAGATCGACGGCACTTCGAGTTTTTCGCGCGCGATGTACTGCCAGATGTCCATCTCGGTCCAGTTGCTCAAGGGGAACACGCGCATGTGTTCACCCGCATGCACGCGCGTGTTGTACACATCCCACAGCTCGGGGCGCTGGTTTTTCGGATCCCACTGACCGAACTCGTCACGGAAGGAAAAGATACGCTCTTTCGCGCGCGCCTTTTCCTCGTCACGGCGTGCGCCGCCGAAACAGGCATCGAAGCCGAACTCCTGAATGGCGTCGAGCAACGTCACGGTTTGCATTACGTTGCGGCTTTCATTTTCGTGCCTGAGCTTGATGCGGCCGCGGTCGATGGAATTCTGCACTGAGCGGACGATGAGCCGCTCGCCGAGTTCGGCGGCGCGCTGATCGCGGAATGCTATCACTTCCGGAAAGTTGTGCTCGGTGTCGATGTGCATGAGCGGGAACGGGAAGCGCCCGGGGCGGAACGCCTTTTCCGCCAGGCGCAGCATGACGATGGAGTCTTTGCCGCCGGAGAACAGCAACGCCGGATTTTTACACTCCGCCGCCACTTCGCGCATGATGTGGATCGCTTCGCTCTCCAGTACGTCGAGGTGGCTTAAAGGTGCGGGCATATCCTGCCCTGCGCGCGTCGCGCGCTCAGCGAGTGGTAGTGACATCAGTGTGTGTTTCCTGCGGGGTTTTTCGGGTGCAGACCGCATTCCTTGAGGTCTTCATGTTCCCACCACCAGCGCCCGGCGCGGACGTCTTCGCCTGCGGTGATGGCGCGCGTGCAGGGCGCGCAGCCGATGCTGGGATAGCCCTTGTCGTGCAGCGTATTATACGGCACGTCGAAGCGGCGAATATAGCCCCACACCTCCTGCTCAGCCCATTCGATCAGCGGACTGAATTTCTGCATCTGGTGGTCGGCGTCGAATTCCTGCAACTGTGCATCCTGACGCGTGGCCGATTGCGCGCGGCGCAGACCGGTGACCCACGCCTTGTGGCCCGCGAGTGCGCGTCGCAGCGGCTCGATCTTGCGGATGTGGCAGCAATTCTTGCGCAGCGCTATGCTTTCGTAAAATGCATTGGGGCCGTGACTGCTGACAAATTCCTCCACCGCTACCTGCTGCGGAAAATAGACGCGCAGCGGCAGGCCGTAGCGCTCGCGCACGCGCTGCATCAGTTGGTAGGTCTCTTCCGGCAGGCGCCCGGTGTCGAGCGTGAACAGGCTGATGTCCGGCGCGTGCTTGCAGATGAGATCGGTCAGCACCATGTCTTCCGCGCCCAGACTGCTGGCGAAGGTCGCGGGCGCGTAGTCTGACGCGATGGTCTTGAGCAGACTCGCGGCCTGTGCGATTTTGTCGTCGAGCGTCATAGGGTTACGCGGGCTGTGCCACACTGCTTTTCCGCACGCGTACACGCGTGTGTGCGCCTTGTGCCTGCGTGGTCAGGATATGGTGTCCGTCTTTGGCAAGGCTTTCTGTCACTTGGTTCGTAGATTCACCCGCTTCCAGCAGAAAGTCGATCTCCTCGCCCGCAGCGAGCTTGCCGATCTCGATGCGTGCTTTCATGTAGTGTACCGGGCAGCCGTAGCTGGACAAGTCCACCGTGTTCACCGTTGCGCCCGGCGTAACTGCGGTTTCCCCATTGAGCCTGGGCTTCGCCACACGCCCGTGGGCAGTGGCGACGAATACCGGCGTATTGACCGGCGGCAGCGTGGCGGAGAGATCGAGTTGCGGATCGAAACTTTCGCAGGCGCGCGCAGACAGGATCATCCACGCGTCGAGATCGGACATCAGCGTGTTAAAGCGCGTCTCGTCCTGATCTTCTTTAAGAGCGCTCAAGCCCTGGGCAAGCTCCACGAGTTTGTCGGCGAGAGGTACGTACTCAGGCCGCAATTCCTGCAATTGTCCGCGCGCGGCCTGGGCGATCTCGTTGAGATCATCAAGCGACTTCTGCCCGGTGACAAACAGCAGCGACTGGCCGACCAGGCGCGCCATCGCCTCGGCGCACTCCGTGGCATCGAACAGCTTGTGCTGATAGATTAAGGCGTTGCGGCAACTGCGTTCGTAGGCGGCTTCTGAAAAGCGTGCCGCGACCAGCTCCTGCGCCGCGCCCGCGCACTCGCCGCCACCCAGTTGCAGCACCTTGAAGGCGGACGCCTCACCGTGGTCGCTCAACAGCGCGGGGACATCTTCCGGGTTGACCACGGTGAGATCGGTGAGCAGTTCGCTGAACGACTCCTTGCCACGGCGCCGTGTCCACTGAAAAAACGTCTCGCCGTTGACGCGTTCCTGCAAAAAGGCTTCCTGCACGCGCGTGACAGCCTGCTCGACACGCTGCACCGGCACGGACACGCTCTTGAAACCGAGGGCCCCTGCCGCACGCCCGTCGCCGCCGAAGTACATCTGATAGTGCGGCACCAGCTTGCCGTGCAGACGCTTGCCTTCGCCATAGATGCCGATGTCGCCGACCTCCGGCTGCGCGCAGCCGTTGTGGCAGCCGCTGGCACGGATGTGCAAGTCGGCGCTGCCGCCGCTCAGCTTCAAACCGATGATTTTCGATGACGTGATGCCGAGGCGGCAGGTGGAAGTGCCGGGGCAGGCGACCACGTCGTCACCGGTCGTGGGTGCGCCGAGCCCCAACGGCGTAAGCGCCTTGCGTATCGCCTCGATGCGCGCGCTGGGCACGTGCATAATCATCAGGTTCTGATCCTGCGTGGTGCGGATGTCGCTCAAGCCCTCGTCTTGCATGATCCTGGCGATGCCGCGCAGTTGCGCCGCGTTAATGTCGCCGATCTTCAGTCTGATGGGGAACACATTCAAGCCCGCCTGCTTTTGCGGCAACACCTGACGCGGCGCACCCATGCCGCAGGCCGCGCCCGACTCTACCACGCCGGTCCATTCGCCCTTGGGGTAAGCCTTGCCTTCGAACGCCGCCTTGGTGCGCACGTATTCTTCTTTGTACTTCTCGATAAAGCCTTCGGGGCCGAAGCGGTCCACCAGGAATTTGATGCGAGCCTTGGCGCGCTTGACGCGATCCGAATAGCGATGGTGCAGCGCGACGACGGCTTCCATGCTGGGCAGCAAATCCTTTTCCTCAATGAATTCCTCGACGGTGATGGCCTCACGCGGCTTGTGGCCGAGACCGCCCCCCGCCAGTACCTTGTAGCCGTAGCGCCCGTCTTTTTTCACCGCCACCACGCCGAGGTCGTGGATCATGCCCTGCGCGCAGTCGTGCTCGCAGCCGGAGAAGCTGATCTTGAACTTGCGCGGCAAATGTTGCGTGAGCGGGTGACGTAAGAAATGCGCCACCGCGCCGTCCAGCAGCGGCGTGATGTCGAGATGCTCGCGCGGGCACACGCCGGCCAGCGGGCAGGCGGTGATGTTTCGCACCGTGTTGCCGCACGCCTCACGCGTGGTCAGCCCCGCCTGCGCCAGATGTTTGAGCGCGGCGGCGGTATCGGCGGTGGGCACGTAGTGAATCTGAAAATTCTGGCGCGTGGAGACGTGCACCACGTCATGCTTGGCGTACTGCTCCAGCACCTCGGCGAAGGCCACCAGTTGCTGCGGCAACATCTTCCCGCCCGGCACCTTTGCGCGGATCATGTGCACGCCGTCCTGACGCTGGCCATACACGCCCTGCTGCAGGCGCGCAGACATGAAGCGGTCGGCGTCCAGTTCCTTGTTCAAAAAGGCGCCTACCGCCTGCTCGTAGCGTTCGAGCTCGTCGAAATTGACCAGTACGTTCGGGTCGTTCATTACCGTATCTCCTTAAACATGAAACTTAATGCGCGATGAGCCTGAAGCCGACCAGCATACCGACCACAAAACCTGATAGCGTGTAGGCAAAATCCATCGTAAAGCCTTAGCCAACCCGACCGGGATACTTTTGCGAGTGGAAAGTATAACAGTCGCGCATATATTCATAAAAGAATACAATTGTATATATATATCGTGTTTAGTTATAATAAGTGGTTCCAATGTGTTTTGTAACTATATGAATTTACAGCAACTACGCTATATCTGCGAGGTCGAGCGTCGGGGCTTGAGTATCTCGCTCGCCGCGCAAAGTCTGCACACCTCGCAGCCCGGTGTCAGCAAGCAGATACACCTGCTGGAAGACGAGCTGGGCGTGCGTATCTTCGAGCGCAGCGGCAAGCGGCTGACCGGCGTCACCGCGCCGGGGCGCATTATACTCGCGCAGGCCAAGGAGGTGCTGCGCGACGTGCAGAACATCAAGCAGGTCGGCACCGAGTTTACCAACGAGATCGTCGGCAGCCTGTCGATAGCTACCACGCATACCCAGGCGCGTTATACCTTGCCGAAGACGATTAAGAAATTCACCGAGCGCTACCCGCAGGTCAACCTGCACATCCATCAAGGCAACCCGACACAGATCGCCGCCATGGTGGAGCAAGGCGAGGCGGACGTCGGCATCGCCACCGAGGCGCTGGCACAGCATCCGGGTTTGGTGGTGTTGCCGTGTTATCAATGGAACCGCTGCGTGGTGGCGCCGCCCGGCCACCCGGTGCTGAAGGAGAAGCCGCTCACCCTGAAGACACTGGCGCGCTATCCCATCGTGACCTACGACTTCGCTTTCGCCGGCCGCTCGCTCATCAATCAGGCGTTCGAGGCCAAGGGCCTCAAGCCCAACATCGTGCTCACCGCGCTCGACTCGGATGTCATCAAGACCTATGTCGAGCTGGGTTTGGGCGTAGGCCTGCTCGCCAGGATGGCGTTCGAACCCGCGCGCGACAAGAATTTGCGCATGCTGGACGCCGCGCATTTATTCGCCACCAGCACCACCTATATCGGAGTGCGGCGCGGTATGTTTATGCGCGGGTATTTATACGCCTTTATCGAATTGTTCGCGCCACACTTGACGCGCGCGGCGGTGGACAAGGCGCTTTAAATCCCTTCCCCCTTACAGGGGGAAGGGAAACTGTCTCAAGTGGACGCAGCGGACTCCAGCTCGTAAGGCTCGGCGTAGCCGCATTCTTTTTGCGGGCACACCTTTTCCGTGCCGCGGCGTTTGGTGGTTTTGATGGTGAGCATCGGCCACTGGCATTTGGGGCAGGGTTGGACGACGGGTTCGTTCCATACGGCGTAGGTGCATTTAGGATACGTCGCGCAGGAATAAAAAATCTTGCCGTAGCGCGATTTGCGTTTCAGTAAATTCCCCGCGTGGCACAGCGGGCATTCGACGCCGGTGTCGGCGGGTTTTTCCAGCGGCTCGATGTGTTTGCAGTTGGGGTAATTGCTGCAACCGATGAATTTTCCGTAGCGGCCGCGCTTGATGATGAGCTGGCTCTGGCAATCCGGGCAGTTGCGGCCTTCCACCACTTCCGGCACGGCGTCCGGGGCATCGTCGAGGTTGCGCGTGTAGTCGCACTCGGGATAGGCGGTGCAGCCGATGAATTTTCCACGTCGCCCCAAACGGATGGAGAGTGGCTTGCTGCACTTGGGGCAGGCCTCGTCCATCGCCTCCTGCGTCACGTCTTTGCGCAGTACGGTTTCGTCTTTGGTAACCACCTGCTTGTGGAACGGCTTCCAGAATTTCTCCAGCACCGGCACCCATTCTTTTTCGCCGCGCGCGATGGCGTCGAGTTCGTCTTCGAGTTTAGCGGTAAAGTCGTAATCGACGTATTGGGTGAAATGCTGGGTGAGGAATTTATTTACCACGCGCCCGACATCGGTGGGGGTGAAGCGGTGTTTTTCGAGCGTGACGTACTCGCGCGCGACCAGCGTGGAGATAATGCTGGCGTAGGTAGAGGGGCGACCAATGCCGTATTCTTCAAGGGTTTTTACCAGGCTCGCCTCGCTGAAACGCGGCGGCGGCTCGGTAAAGTGCTGTTCGCTGCGGATGGCGAGCAGCGTGACGGTTTCGCCTTCCTTGAGCGGGGGCAGTATGCGCTCGTCGTCTTCCACTTTGGTGTCGTCGCTGCCTTCCTGGTAGACCGCCATGAAGCCGGGATCGACGACGGTGGAGCCGTTGGCGCGGAACAGGTGCGTCTCTGCTCCTGCTGCGAGATCGACGCCCACCGTGTCGATGGTGGCGTGTATCATCTGGCAGGCGACGGTGCGCTTCCAGATCAGTTGATAGAGCTTAAGCTGATCCGGGGTCAGGTGGGCCTTGATGGATTCCGGCGTGCGTTCGACCGAGGTCGGGCGCACGGCCTCGTGGGCCTCTTGTGCGTTTTTCGCACGCGTCTTGTACACCTGCGGTTCCTTGGGCAGGTTATTTGCGCCGTAACGCTGTGCGATGAAGGCGCGAATTTCGGCAATCGCCTCCTGCGCAAGATTCACTGAATCGGTGCGCATGTAGCTGATGAGGCCGACCGCGCCTTCACCGGTGTCCATACCTTCGTAGAGTTGTTGCGCGGTGCGCATGGTGCGTTGCGCGCCGAAGCCGAGCTTGCGCGCCGCTTCCTGTTGCAGCGTGGAGGTGGTGAACGGTGCGGCGGGATTGCGTTTTCGGCTTTTCTTTTCTACCTTGATTACAGTGAGTTTGCCTGCGGCCGCTTTTTCCAGCGCCTTCTGTGCCGCATGCGCGGCAGCGGTGTCGGTGATGCTGAACTGTTCCTGCTTGTTGCCCTGGTAAATGTTGAGTCTGGCGCTGAAGGCGTGCTTGCCTTTGGCGGCATCGGCCTCGATGCTCCAGTATTCGCGCGCCACGAATTTTTCGATTTCTTCCTCGCGCTCCGCAATCATGCGCAGCGCCGGACTCTGCACGCGGCCGGCGGAGAGTCCGCGCCGGATTTTGGTCCACAACAGCGGCGAGATATTGAAGCCGACCAGGTAATCGAGCGCGCGCCGCGCCTGCTGTGCGTTGATCAGTTCCATCGACAACTCGCGCGGGTGCTGCACCGCCTCGTTCACCGCGCGGTTGGTGATTTCGTGGAACACCACGCGCTGCACCAGTTTGCCTTTGAGTACTTTGCGTTGCTTAAGAATTTCGTGCAAGTGCCAGGAGATGGCCTCACCCTCGCGGTCAGGGTCGGTGGCGAGGTAGAGCGTGTCGGCCTTCTTCATCGCCTTGGCGATGGCGTCGACGTGCTTTTCGTTTTTCTCGATGAGCTGATACTTCATAGCGAAGCCGTGCTCCGTGTCCACGGCGCCCTCTTTGGGCAGCAGGTCACGCACGTGACCGTACGAGGCCAGCACCTCGAAGTCCTTGCCGAGGTACTTCTTGATGGTCTTGGCCTTGGCCGGCGACTCAACGACGATGAGATGTTTCATATCAATA
>CAWUTX010000075.1:0-18610 GCA_963925015.1 uncultured Gammaproteobacteria bacterium | reverse complement strand
GATGATCTATCACGTCGGTGCCGGAAAGCCCTATACCTATAAGGGTGTCGCTGGCATCCTTGAGCGTCACTTGTGATCGCAAGACATACATCTGCAGGCGCTTGAGCGTGACCTCCAGAATATCGCGCGGCAATTGCAGGTAATAGGTATCCACGCGCCTGAATACGCGCATCAGCGCCAGCACGCGGCCCTTGGCGCTGCACCAGGCGCTGAGCTGGCTGTGCGTTGCAGTCACCTGATTCAGGTCATTACTGAGTTGGCCCTGCAAAAACACGGCGGCGTCGGCGCCTTCCACTGCAATCAGGCCGAGATGCGAGAGATCGACGATGACGGCGCCTTGCGCCTGCCCTATACGGGCGCCGTGAGCGAGAAGAAAGCTGTGCCATTCTGTATTCATGTCTTATTATTCTTGCATGGAACCGGTACCTCTGTCGTCCGCACCTGCGGCGTCTGCGCTCAGACTCACTCTGCGTGCCTCCCGCCGCCTTGCTGCGCTGCTGTTGTTAGTGCATGGAGGTGCGCTGACAGTAACATTCACGCTGCCGCTTTCGCGGCTGTTCATGCTGCTGTTGGCAGTGGCGATCAGTGTCAGCCTGGTGTGGTCTCTCGGCGCTGCCAGGCTCAAGCGGCGTGCGATAGTGGAGCTGATGTGGGATACGATGGGGGAGTGGATGCTGCGGGATGCGGCTGGTGGCGAGATGCAGGCCCGTTTGTTGCCGGGCGCTTACGTGCATCCGCAGTGGGTGATTCTGAATTTTGTGCCGGTCGGTCAGCGCTGGCGCTGGTATCGGCATGGGCGCCGACGCACCGTGATTTTGCTGAATGACATGCTAGATGCCGACAGTCTCAGGCGTTTGCGCGTGCGACTGCTGGCCGCGCCTCATACGCCTCCGGAACCAGAATAGTGTCGGCAGGCGGACGGCTCTGATCCGGCTGCGGGTGGTCGAGTGTGTAGTGCAGGCCGCGGCTCTCTTTGCGCGCGAGCGCCGAGCGCAGGATGAGGTCGGCCACCAGTGCGAGGTTGCGCAGCTCGATCAGGTCGTTGCTGACGCGGAAGTTGGCGTAGTATTCGGAGATTTCGTGTAACAGCAGATCGACGCGCCGTTGCGCGCGCTGCAGGCGCTTGGTGGTGCGCACGATGCCCACGTAGTCCCACATGAAGCGCCGCAGTTCATCCCAGTTGTGCGCCACCACCACCTCTTCGTCGGAATCGGTGACGCGGCTCTCATCCCATTGCGGCAGGTCACCCGGCAACGGCGCCTGCGCCAGATGCTGTTCGATGTCCCGACTGGCCGAGGCGGCAAACACCACGCATTCGAGCAGCGAGTTGCTCGCCATGCGGTTGGCCCCGTGCAAGCCGGTGTGGGCGACTTCGCCGACGGCATAGAGACCGGCGATGTCGCTGTGTCCGTAGCGGTCGGTCATCACGCCGCCGCAGGTGTAATGCGCGGCGGGCACCACGGGCAGCGGCTCCTGCGTCATGTCAAAGCCGAATTCCAGGCAGCGCGCATACACGGTCGGAAAATGCGCGCGCACGAATTCCGCCGGCTGGTGGCTGATGTCGAGATACACGCACGGCGTGCCCAGGCGCTTCATCTCGTGGTCGATGGCGCGCGCCACGATGTCACGCGGCGCGAGTTCGCCGCGCGGGTCAAATTTGTGCATGAACGGCGTACCGTCCGGCAGCAACAATCGTCCGCCTTCGCCGCGCACCGCCTCGGTAATCAGGAAAGATTTTGCCTTCGGGTGATAGAGGCAGGTAGGGTGAAACTGCACGAACTCCATGTTGGCGACACGGCAGCCGGCGCGCCAGGCCATGGCGATGCCGTCGCCGGTGGCGACATCCGGATTGCTGGTGTAGAGATACACCTTGCCCACGCCGCCGGTGGCGAGCACCACGCAGCGTGCGCTGAAGGCCTCCACGTGGCCGCTGCCACGGTTGAGTACATAGGCGCCGAGGCAGCGTTGCGGCGCACGCCCAAGCTTGGCGGCGGTGATGAGATCGACGGCGATGTGCTGCTCGAACAGAGTGATGTTGGGGTGGCGCCGCACCAGTTGTTCCAGCGTGGTTTCAACCGCGCGCCCGGTGGCGTCCGCCGCGTGGATGACGCGCCGGTGACTGTGGCCGCCCTCGCGCGTGAGGTGGTATGGATTCGTGCCGTCGGCCTGCGTCTCGCGCGTGAAGACCACGCCCTGATCCACCAGCCATTGTATGCACTCTCTGCCGCGCTCCACGGTGAAGCGCACGATGTCGGGATTGCACAGGCCCGCACCCGCGTTCAGCGTGTCTTCTATGTGTGAGGCGATGGAGTCACTCTTGTCGAGCACCGCCGAAATGCCGCCCTGCGCGTAAAAGGTGGCACCCTCCTTGAGCGGGCCCTTGGTGACGACAGCGATGCGCGCATGCGGCGCAAGGCGCAGTGCTAGACTGAGTCCAGCTATGCCGCTGCCAATGACGAGCACATCGGTGCTGTGTGAACGGTCGCTCATGGGCGTTGGCGCAGTGGCAGTTTTCGGTTCATAATTCGCACGGTCACGGCGAGCAGGGGGCAGCGCATAGTGTAATCCATAATGCTCTGCGAACTATCTCTGCCGCGCAAGGTCTATACAGTCGGCAATGGAATGCCTCGCAAAAAAGAAAGGGGAAGGCACCGATGGGCGAGCACAACATTGATCGGGAGCTGGTCGAGCGCGTTCAGAAAGGAGACAAGGAGGCATTTGATGTCCTGGTGTTGAAGTATCAACACAAGATCGTGCGCCAGGTGTCACGTTTTGTACGCGACCTCAGTGAGGCCCAAGATGTGGCCCAGGAGGTATTTCTGAAGGCGTACCGAGCACTGCCGAACTTTCGCGGCGAGAGCGCGTTTTACACCTGGCTCTACCGTATCGCCGACAATACGGCCAAGAATTATCTGGTGGCGCAGAAGCGCAGGCCGCCGGGCAGCGACATCGATCTGGACGATGCCGAGCAGTACGGCGCTGAACTCGCGCTGAGAGAAAACGCAACGCCGGAGCATTTGTTGTTGCGTGACGAGATCGAAAAAACGGTGTTCGGCGCCATTGAAGAATTGCCCGAGGATGTGCGCACGGCGATCACCCTGCGCGAGCTGGAAGGGCTGAGCTATGAAGAAATCGCGCAGGCCATGGGATGCCCGGTGGGCACGGTGCGCTCCCGCATATTCCGGGCGCGCGAGGCGATAGACAGCAAACTGAAACCTTTACTGAGTCAATGATGGGTGCCTCATGATAACTGACAAGACAGAGAAACTCTCGGCGCTGATGGATGGTGAGCTGTACGGGTCGGAGGCCGCGCATGCGATAGACGAACTCAAGTGTGACGCCACACTGAAAACCTGCTGGGGGCGCTATCATCTGATCAGCGATGTGCTGCGTAGTCATGCGCCGCATTATCTCGGGCACGGCGTGGCAGAAAGCGTGATGTGTCTGATGCAGAACGAACCCCCCCTGAGCACACGCGGCTGGCGTGTCATACGCTCGCCGCAGATGCTGAAGCCGCTGGCCGGCTTCGCCCTCGCCGCCTCGGTAGCCGCTCTAGCCATCTTCAGTGTCCCCAATACCTTGTTCACACCGCGCAGTACCGACAGCTCCCTGCTGGCGGCCGCATCATCGACGCCGCGCCCTGTGGCCAGCACCAGCAAACATTGGGCACAGGCCCAGCCCGCCATTGAATCGCGCCTCAATCACTACCTCACCAGCCACAACGAATACTCTACATCCGCCGGCATTCAGGGCGTGCTGCCCTATGCCCGGATCGTGGCCTATGATGACGACAAGTGACGCCTGCGAGTGACCCCCGCGAGTGATCGGTCACGTGAGTTCCTGCTGATGCGGCTGGCGCGGTTCTTCTGTGCGGGCCTGTTGCTGATTGCACCTCTCAGTCCGCTGTGGGCCGCCGACTCCGCCAAAGAGGCACGCGCCCTGCTGGAGAAAATGGCGCAGGCTACGCGCACGCTGAACTACGATGGCACCTTCGTTTATATATGCATGAAGGGCGCATCTTAACGCTGCGCATTCTGCACGGCGCGGACGTCAGGGGTGAGCGCGAACGTCTGCTTTCATTAAGTGGTGCCGCGCGCGAGGTGATGCGCGATGAACACGCGATTACCTGCATCATGTCCGATAACCGTAAAGTGGTGGGTAACGTCAAGGCGCGCCGACCCTTCAGTGGCGCCTTGACCATCGATGTCGGTCGGCTCGCCAACTATTACGCCTTCACACTCTCCGGTGAAGACCGCGTCGCCAACCGGCCGGCGCATAGGGTGGCGGTCAAGCCCAGGGATACCTACCGCTACGGTTATCAATTAAGTGTGGATAGCGCCACAGGTCTGTTATTGAAATCCGACCTTATCAACGAAGAGGGTCAGCCGGTGGAGCAGCTCATGTTCACCAGTCTCACGGTGACGGACGCGCCACCCGCCGCGCTGCAGGAGCCCTGTAAAGCCGAGCGTTCGGCACGGCACGATAAGGGGCGTGAGGAGATGGCATCGCACATGTCTGTCGATGCAAGCTGGCAAGTCGTGCGGGTGCCAGCAGGGTTTGCGCTTGCCGAGCATGAAAAGTACGCCATGCGCAGCAGAGCCTCCCCTGTGGAGCACATCATATTCAGCGACGGTCTGGCGCGGGTCTCGGTGTTTATCGAAAAGCTAGAAGAAGACGACAAATTCACCGGATTTACTCATCGCGGCGCGGTGAACGCCTTCGGCACAGTGGTCGACAATCACCAGATCACCGTGGTGGGCGAGGTGCCGCGCGCCACCGTGCAATTGATCGGCGAATCGATCAGGCACGCAGTGCCGGTAGCACGTCCATGATGGAAGAAAGCGCGCGCGTAGTGGACGTGCAGCCCGGTTTTGTGTGGTGTGTGGATGAAGACAGAACGTAAAAGCACCTGCGCCGGGCTCGCGGTGGGATTTTATGGAGTCCGGTATTTCACGCGCCGCATCAACAACGACCCGCGCTATCAGCCGGTCGTGCTAAGGCTCGCAGGGGAGCACTAGCCTCACTCCGCTTCCACATATTCAACATCATACGACTGGAGACATCATGAAGTACTTAATCTCTGTTTCGCGCGCAGTGCTGTACGTCATCGTGCTGGGCTTCCCGTTCACGGCCTTGCAGGCACGTGAGCTGCCGGATTTCACCGTGCTGGTGGAAAAAAACAGCGCGGCAGTGGTGAACATCAGCACTACGCAAAAGGTTCAGCACCCGCGCGGGAGAATACCGCACGGTGGCATGGAGCCGCGGGCCCCGTCGCCGAATTCTCCTCCGCTGGACGATTTCTTACGCCACTTTTTCGGTGACGGTGGTGAGGGCAAAGGCCCGGAAGATTTCAATACCCAATCGCTGGGTTCGGGCTTCATCATATCGGCTCAGGGTTACGTGCTCACCAATAATCACGTAGTGGAAAACGCCGACAAAATCGTGGTGCGGTTGAGCGACCGGCGCGATTTTACCGCCGAGGTAGTGGGCACCGACGAGCGCAGCGACATCGCGCTGCTCAAGATCAAGGCCGACAACCTGCCGGTGATCAAGATCGGCAACTCCAGCAATGTGAAGGTGGGCGAGTGGGTGCTGGCCATCGGTTCGCCGTTCGGCTTCGATCACTCCGCCACGGCGGGCATCGTCAGCGCCGTGGGACGCAATCTGCCGTCGGAGAGTTATGTACCGTTTATCCAGACCGACGTGGCGATCAACCCCGGCAATTCGGGCGGGCCGCTGTTCAATCTCGACGGTGAAGTGATCGGCATCAACTCGCAAATCTTCAGTCGCACCGGCGGCTTCATGGGCCTGTCGTTTGCCATCCCCATGGACGTTGCGATGGAAGTCACCGAGCAACTCAAGAGCAAAGGTCAGGTCTCGCGCGGCTGGCTCGGCATCATCATTCAGGATGTCACGCAGGAGCTCGCCGAATCGTTCGGCATGAGCAAACCTCAGGGCGCACTGGTCGCCAAGGTGCTGCCCGGCGGCCCGGCGGAGAAGGCGGGAATACAAGCGGGCGATATCGTGCTCGAGTTCGACGGCAAGGAAGTGGAAGAATCGTCCAACCTGCCGCGCCTGGTGGGGCGCAGCAAGGTGGATGAGCCGAGCAGCGTGAAGGTGTTGCGCAACGGCAAACCGCTCATGCTCAAGGTCAAGGTGGGCGAGTTGCCGAAACAGGATGAGATTAGGATCGCGGGCGGCGAACCCAAAGCCAGCTCCGACAACAGGCTGGGCGCGGTAGTCAGCGATCTTGATCCGGATCAGCGCAAACAGCTTGAGATCAAAAGCGGCGTGATCGTGCAGCAGGTGGACGATGGCCCGGCGTTCAAAGGCGGCCTGCGCCGTGGCGATGTGATCCTGCGCATCAATAATGATGACGTGGCGGACACGCAGGCGTTCAACAAGATCGTGAAGGCGCTGTCGGTGGGCAAGTCGGTGCGCGTGCTGGTGCAGCGCGGCCGGGGCACGCTGTGGCTCGCGCTCAAGATGGAAAAATAAGAGACTTGCTGTTTCCATCCCCCGGCTTGAGCGGGGGATGGGGCAGGCATCAAGTATTATTGAGTCTTACCCAGCAACTCCCCCATCTTCACTGCGGTATCGGCGCAGAGGTCGTCGCGCCACGCGGCGTGATGGATGCCGAAAAGTACGATCACCGTTGAGCCCATATTGAAGCGCCCCATCTCCGCGCCTCGTTCGAGGCGGATATCCTTATCTTGGTAATTCCACTGTTGAATCTTTTTTCCGAACGGTGGCGTGACGGCGCCCGACCATATCGTTTCAATGCCCGCGACAAACAGCGCGCCTACCAGCACCAACGCCATCGGCCCGGCGTCGGTATCGAAGATCGCAATCACACGCTCGTTGCGCGCAAACAAGCCTGGAACGACAGAGGCGGTGCGCGTGTTTACGCTGAACAAGCGGCCCGGCACATACACCATCTCGCGCAGCCGTCCGCTGAGCGGCATGTGGATGCGGTGATAATCCTTCGGCGCGAGGTACAGCGTGGCGAATTGTCCGTTATGGAACGGCGCAGCGCGCGTGTCGGAACCGCCCAGTAAATCTTCAAGACCAAACGTGTGGCCCTTGGCCTGAAAGATACGGCCACCCTCAATCGCACCCATCTGGCTCACCGCACCGTCCACCGGGCAGGCGATGTCGCCCGCGCCTTTCACGACGGGGCGCACACCCGCCTTCAGGGCGCGCGTGAAAAAACTGTTGAAGGTTTCATACGCCAGCGGGTCGGATTGTGCGGCGATGCTCATGTCAACGCCGTAGCGACGGATGAACCAGTGAATCTGCCACTCCTTCCACGCCCGCAGCCGACAGCGGGTGAGGGCGTACATGAGGTGCGACAGCATGTGCTGCGGCAGCATATATTGCGGCAAGGTTTTGAAAAAATCGCTAATGGCCATGATTTGAGATGCGGTGGGAGATGGGTTTTTACTTGTTACTTGTCACTTATAACTTGCTACTGCTTTTTCGGTCGAAAGGCGGTGAGTACTTCGGGATGGGTTTCCAGATACGGTCCGCCGATGAGGTCGATACAATACGGCACGGCGGGGAATACCGCCTGCAGACAATCGTTGATGGACGAAGGTTTACCCGGCAGATTGATGATAAGCGTCTTGCCGCGGATGCCCGCGATCTGGCGCGAGAGGATTGCGGTCGGCACCACCTTGAGCGACACCGCGCGCATCTGCTCGCCGAAGCCATCGAGAATCTTGTCGCACACCGCGCTCGTCGCCTCCGGCGTGATGTCGCGCGGTGCGGGGCCGGTGCCGCCGGTCGTGACCACGAGACAACAGCCTTGCACGTCGCACAAGTCCTTGAGTGCTTCCTCGACCTGCGGCTGCTCGTCGGGGATCACGCAGCAAAACGCCTCCCACGGTGTGGCGAGTATCTTCTCCAGTGCCGAGCGGATGGCTGGGCCGCCCAGGTCTTGGTAGACGCCACGGCTTGCGCGGTCGGAGACGGTGACGATGCCTATGCGTATGGGTTCGATGGTCATGTGTTTATTGTCTGGTGTAGTAATTTTTTTATGAACGGGTGTTCGAGGTCTTCGGGTCGATCCACGTCCCAGTATGCGGGCAGTTCATGCGTGCGCCATTGTAACTGCTGGAGGCGCTCGCGTGTAAGGGCCAGCACGCGCGCTGTGCCCCACGGCACGTTGTCGAACAGCACAGGCGAGGTGCGATGCAGGCCCAGCAAGACATAGCCGCCGTCTTGCGCCGGGCCGAGCACCGCATCGAAGCCGTCGCCGAGCGCGGTGAGTGTGTTTTCAAAATCGCGCGCCGTGAGCAACGGGCAGTCGCTGCCGATGATGATGGCCTGTTTACTCTGCCGCAACACAGTATCGAAGGCGTGTGCCATGCGGTCGCCGAGGTCGCTGCCACACTGTGTGTGAAGGGTAACGCCGAAGTCCTGCCCGCATTGTTTGAAAAAAGGGTGCTCCGCAGCAGGCGCGCACCAGAGTTGCACCGGACACAGTTTGGCAGCAGCGGCGGTAATAAGTGTGTGGCGCACGAGCTGTGCGTGTAGCTTCGTTGCGGCTTCCTCACCGAGCGCAGGTATCAGGCGTGTCTTTACCTCACCCGCAATCGGCGCCTTGGCAAATACCATGATGACGGCATCAGGAAATTGCACCATAGTTATGGATGCTCATATGTCAGCAGTTAAGCCTACACTCTCCTACACGTTCCCGCCCCCTGTTGAGGGGGGGGGCGGGAGAGGGCGGGGGTAGAGTAAACAGGGTTTTTACGCAGGAGACACCCATCAGGAGTGTATTTTTACCTTGTGTCTCCTTAGTAGTAGCGCTTGGCGAGCTGGCCGGGGTCTGCGCCCAGCGCATAAGCGAGGCGCAGCCACCACATGAGCAGAATGGTGCGCATGAGCCCGCGCTGCTCCCAGCGGCGGCTGGAGGTGACGACGCGTGCGCGCAGGCACAGCGGGGGCCCGAGTCTTTTCAGCGCGCGCGAGAGGGCGATGTCCTCCATCAAGGGGATAATCGGGAAACCGCCGGCATTCTGGAATGTCTCGCGCCGCACGAAGATCGCCTGATCGCCGGTGGCGATGCCGGTGACGCGCGAGCGCCAGTTCATCATCCATTCGACGCTACGGAGCAGCGGATGTGCGCCCGACAACCGTACGTCAAACCGCCCCCACGGCCGTTTTTCCAGGGCGCCGAGTATCAAGCTGTCGGCATTGGGGGGTAATTGCGTGTCGGCATGCAGAAATACCAGTGTCTGGCCGTGTGCCGCCTGGGCGCCGGCATTCATCTGCAGGGCGCGCCCAAGGCTGCTGTGAATCACCTCATCTACCCAGGGTTGGGCCAGTGCGACGGTGGCATCCCGGCTGCCGCCGTCCGCCAGGATGACCTCATGCCCGCGACGGCGCAGTGTTTGCAGGTGCTGCAATGTTTCAGCGATGCCGCTGGCCTCGTTGAGCGCGGGAATGATGATGCTCAGGTGTGCGCCGCTCATGCGACTAGAGTACTGAAGATTGAGCACAACGCCAAGCGCCGATGGGCGAGATGGAATAGAGGGTTGCGCGATGTTACAATGCGCACGCTTCGATGGGGCGGTAGCTCAGCTGGGAGAGCGCTGCGTTCGCAATGCAGAGGTCGGGAGTTCGATCCTCCTCCGCTCCACCATATCAACCTCACAAGCCCGGCTGCGTCCGGCCACCTGCCTATCATCGCCCCGGTAGCTCAGCTGGATAGAGCATCCCCCTCCTAAGGGGAAGGTCGGACGTTCAAATCGTCTCCGGGGCACTTTAGAAAATCTTATTAAGCCGCGCGCACCTGAACCTCACGCACCAGCCGGTCGGCCATTAAAAGTTTTTGACATTCCAGATCATAACGTGCCTGTCAGTTGATCCAGAAACGCTCGGACATGCCGAAGTAGCGCGCCAGACGTAGTGCGGTGTCTGCGGTAATCCCGCGCTTGCCCTGTACAATCTCATTGATGCGCCGTGCGGGCACGCTGATATCCTTGGCCAGGCGGTACTGGCTGATCTTCATGGGCTTCAAAAACTCCTCGCTCAAGATTTCTCCGGGGTGAATAATCGGTAACGTTTTCATGTCTTCTCCTAGTGGTAGTCGACTATTTAGACCTCATGGGCGTCTCCGGCTTTCCAAACTAAAGCATGCGCGCCACTGGTCATTAATCCGGATACTGCGTTGTCCTTTTCTGTTGCCGATTAGTGCCCCTAGTCGATTCGACGGAGGTATGCGAAGGTCGTTGAGTACTTCTGCGGCATCCAGCATCTCCAGCTTACGCAGAGCAGCCCTTTGAATATCGGTAGGCAGCTTGCGCGAAAAGCGGTGATTAAACACCTTTTCCGTTTCCGGATCTTTGAATGATTTAATCACGGTTTGATAATAACGATGCACGGTGCGCATGCTGCGATTTTTCACCCCCATCCCCCGTTCAAGCCGGGGGCAGGCTCTGGCCATCTCCCGTCAAGGAGGGGGATGAGCTTAACCCGTATTGCGCATGCCCGCTGCGATGGCGTTGATGGAGCGTAGCAGTGGGGCGAGCCAGCGGTGGCGTTCGGGGTCGCTGAGTGCTTCGTTGCGGTAGCGTTTGAGCAGTGCGAGCTGGATGGCGTTGAGCGGGTCGAGGTAGGGATTGCGGCGCGAGAGTGAGAGCGCGAGCGGCGGGTTTTCTTCGATCAGCGTTTCGGCGCTGACGACTTTCAATATCTCGCGCACAGTGCGCTCGTATTCGGCGCGGATCAATCCATAGATGCGTTCGGCGACGCCGGGGTCTGCGCACAGGTCGGCGTAGTCGCGCGCGATGTCCATGTCGGCCTTGAACAGCGCCATCTGCGTGTTGCTGAGCAGCGCGCGGAAAAACGGCCACGCGCGGTACATGGCCTGGAGTTTGGCGAAGCGTTTTGGGTCGCCGCCGTGCCAGGTTTCGAGTGCGGTGCCGATGCCGTACCACGCGGGCAGTGTGTGGCGCGACTGCGCCCAGCCGAACACCCAAGCGATGGCGCGCACGGAGTATTTGGAGCGGTCACCTTTTTTACGATGCGACGGGCGCGAGCCGATGTTGAGCTGGCCGATTTCGTTGATCGGCGTGGCTTCGTAAAAATAATCGAGAAAACCCGGCGTACGCTCGGTGAGGTCGCGGTAGCTGCGTTCGCCGATCTCGGTGAGCTGCTGCATGATGGCGATAAATTCCGGCTTGTCCGGCGTCGGCGGCAGAATCAGGCCGCGGCTGGCCTTGAGCAGGCCGGTGGCGCCCACCGACAATTCGTACACGGCGGTTTCGGTGTTGCTGTATTTGTACGACACCATTTCACCTTGTTCGGTGAATTTGATCTGGCCGCGCACCGTGCCCTGCGGCTGCGACAGGATGGACTCGTGCGTGGGGCCGCCGCCGCGTCCGATGGTGCCGCCGCGCCCATGGAACAGGCGAAAATCCACGCCGTGCCGGTCGGCGAGATCGGTGATTTTTTTCTGCGCCTCGTACAGGTTCCACGCGGACGCGAGGATGCCGCCGTCCTTGCACGAATCGGAGTAGCCCAGCATCACTTCCTGCATGTTGCCGGAGGCCTTGAGCAGCGAGCTGTAGGTGGGGTTGCCGAGCAGCGCGTCCATCACCGGCTCGATGTGCGCGAGGTCTTCGATGGTTTCGAACAGCGGGGCGACGCGCAGGTCGCAATACCATGCGTGGTCGCGATACCCGGCGAGGTCGGCCTGGCGCGCAAGCAGCATCACTTCGAGCACATGGCTCGCGGCGCGCGTCATCGAGATCACGTAACTGCCGAACGCCTCGGGGCTCGTCTCCACGCGCATGCGCGCCATGACGTTGAACACCTCCAGCGTTTCGCGGGTTTCGGGGCTGAGCGCAGGGCTCAGCGTCAGCCGCCCGGCTTGCGCCAAGGCACGGCTGAGCACTTCGATGCGCCCGGCCTCGGACAGCGCGCCATAATCCACGGCCTCTGCCTGGGTGCTGAACAATTCCGTCACCGCCTGCGTGTGACGTGAAGATTCCTGGCGCACGTCGAGCACCATGAGAAAGAAGCCGAAGGTCTCGGCGAGGCGGATCAGGTCTTGCAGGCCGCCTGCGGCGACGCTGTGATCGCCGTGGCTGATAAGTGAATCACGTATGAGATAAAGGTCGGCAAGCAGCTCACTTTCCGAGAGGTAGGCGCCTGCTGCAGGGCGCGCCTCGTGCTCACCCTCGAGACGCTTTTTGACGGTGCGCAGGCTGCACTCCAGACGATGACGTATGACGTAGAGCTTGCGCCGGTAGGGCTCGTTGTTGAAGCGTTCGCGATTGGCGCCGAATACCGTGGGCGCAAGATGTTCGTCGCTCCGGAAACTCGCGAGCAGTTCTGCGGACGGTGTACAGAATTGGCGCGAGTGTGTCAGCACGCGGCTTAAAGCGGTTACGCGGGTGAGGTACTCGAGCAGCACCGCGCGCGACTGCAGACGCAGTGCAAGCGCGGTAGTCTCCGGTTTCACATTGGGGTTGCCGTCGCGGTCGCCGCCGACCCAGGAACCGAAACGCAGAAAACTCGGCACGCGGAGGGGCTGCTGCGCATCCTTGCCGTAGGTGCGCTTGATGGCCTTTTCCATGTAGCGATACATCACCGGCACCGCCTGAAACAGACACTCGTGGAAATACAGCAGACCGTTCTTGATTTCATCCACCACCTGCGGACGCTGCGCGCGCACCTCGTCGGTCTTCCATAAAATTTCCACCTGCGCCTCCAGCGCCTGCATCAGGTCTTCGCGCTCGTAGCGGCTGAGGCGGCGATCATTCAGGCGTTCGCTGGTGACGAAGATGCGTCGCATCAGTTCCATGATGGTCTGGCGCTTGGACTCGGTGGGATGCGCGGTGATGACCGGAATGTAGCGCAGATGATTGAGCAGCGTTTGCAGTTGCTCCGCAGTGACCCCCTGGGCGTCAAGCTGGCGCAGGGTGTGATCGAATGAGCCGATCCAGAGCGAGCCACCGGCGCGCACCTGCGCACGGCGCTGACGATGCTGAAAGGCCTCTTCGGCGATGTTCACCAGGCTGAAGTAGTTGCTGAAGGCGCGCACCACGTGGGTGACGAACATCGGGTCGAGCACGCTGATGAGTTGCTCAAGACGGTGACGCTTTTGCTGGTTGTTTTTACTGCGCAGGCCGATATAACCCTTGCGTAGCGTCTCCACCATCTTGAGTACGCGCCCGCCCGCCTGCGCATGCAGCACGTTGCCCAGCAGCGTGCCGAGCAGCTTGACGCGCGCGCGCAACTCCTTGTCGTTGTGTATGCGACCGACCATCAGATGTTCCTGTGCTTCACAAACCAGTAGTGTACAAAATGATGCATTATAGCGATTATCTTGCGATGGGTGTGGCCTGCGCCTCACGGTACAGTTCGAGGTAGGCGCGCGCGTTCTTGTTCCAGCTGAAATCCTGCTGCATGCCACAGGTCATCACCTTGCGCCACTGTGCGGGTTGCCGGAACAGGGTAAGCGCGCGCTCCAGCGCATGCAGCAGCGCATCGGGCGTCGCGTCGTCGAACACAAAGCCGCTGGCGGTGCCGGACTTGAGACGGGCGGCGCTGGCGTCCACCACGCTGTCGGCGAGGCCGCCAGTGCGGCGCACGATGGGTACGGTGCCGTAGCGCAGGCTGTAGAGCTGGTTTAGGCCGCACGGTTCGAAGCGCGACGGCATGAGGAACATGTCGGCGCCGGCCTCAATGCGATGCGCCAGCTCCTCGTTATAGCCGATGTGTACGGCGATCTGTTGCGGGTGGCGTTTGGCGGCATTGAGCAAGGCTTGTTCGGTATTTTTCTCGCCGCTCCCGAGCAGCGCGATCTGCACTGGATGCTTGAGCAGGGCGGGCAGCGCTGCGAGCAGGAGATCAATCCCTTTTTGCTCGACCAGACGCCCGATCAGCCCGATCAGCGGCGCGTCGCTTATTTGCGGCAGGCCGAGCTGACGCTGCAACGCGTCCTTGTTTACGGCCTTAAGGTGTAGCGTGCGCGGGCTGTAGTGTTGGGCGATCAAGGGGTCGTGCGCGGGATCCCACACGCCGTAGTCGGCGCCGTTCAGGATGCCGGTGAGATGCCGCGCGCGATGCGTGAGCAGGCCTTCGAGTCCGTAGCCGAAGGCGGCTGTTTGTATTTCCCTGGCGTAGGTCGGGCTCACCGTCGTGAGGCGATCGGCGAAGATGAGCCCGCCTTTGAGAAGCGAAACGCGCCCGTGAAATTCGAGCGCCTCCGGGGCCCACAACGCGGCGGGCAGATCGAGGGTCTGGAACACGTCAGAATCAAACAGCCCCTGATAGGCGAGATTATGGATAGTGAATACGGTCGCGGGCCGGGCGGGTTCAAGGGCCAGCAGCGCGGCCACCAGGCCGGTCTGCCAGTCATTGCAGTGCACCACATCGGGCTGCCAGTGGATGTCGGCGCGTCCGCAGGCGATCTCGACGATGGCGCGCGCAAATACTGCGAAGCGCGCCGCATTATCGGGCCAGTCGTGGCCGTGGGCATCACCGTAGGGGCCGCCGTCGCGGTCGAAATAAAACGGCGCATCGATCAGCCACACCTTCACGCCGCTGCCGGGCATCTCACCTTCGAGTATCCGCACGGGATCGTCTGATCCGGCGACATGCAGCGTGGCGAGGGGCTTAAGATGACCCGCCTGTGCGAGCGCCGCGCGGTAGGCGGGCAGCACCAGGCACAGTTCATGCACGTGCGGCTTCAGCGCCGCCGTGAGGCTGTAGGCGACATCGGCCAGTCCGCCGGTCTTGATAAGTGGATGGACTTCGCTGACGGCGAACAGGAGATTAAACATGGTTATATAGTATTTTCGGGCTGCGTTGTGTGGCATGATTATGGCATAAACCTGAGGTTACGCAGGCATTTGCGCGCGGTTTCTGAGCGGGAGACTTACATCATGACGATGAGAATCGCATTGGCAGGGCTGGGCAAGATGGGTGCGAACATGGCGCGAAGGTTGCGCCGTGGCGGCATCGAGGTGGTCGGCTTCAATCTCAGCCACGAGATCGTCAAACAGCTTGCGCGCGAAGAGGGTGTGATTCCGGCGCATTCACTGGATGACGCGGTGAGCAAACTCTCCGCGCCACGTGTGGTGTGGCTCATGCTGCCGAGCGGCGCGCCGACCGAGCAGGCGATCTTCGATCTGATGCCACTGCTGGAGCAGGGCGACATCATCATCGACGGCGGTAACTCCAACTATCACGATAGCGAACGCCGCGGCACGCTGCTGGCAAAGCACGACATCGCCTTTATCGACTCCGGCACGTCGGGCGGCGTCTGGGGTCTCGACAACGGCTATTGCCTGATGGTCGGCGGCAGCGTCGATGCCGTCAGCGTGATCGAGCCCGTGCTCAAGGTGCTGGCCCCTGCGCCGGATCATGGCTGGGCGCACGTCGGGCCCGTCGGCGCCGGTCACTTCACCAAGATGATTCACAACGGTATCGAATACGGCATGATGCAGGCCTACGCCGAAGGGCTGACGCTACTGCACGGCAAGCAAGAATTCAAGCTCGATCTCGCGCAAATCACCGAGCTGTGGCGGCACAGTTCCGTAGTACGCAGTTGGTTGCTAGATCTCACCGCCGATGCGTTGAACACGCGTGGTGGAAAGAGCGTGGAGCAACTGCTGGAGAAATTTTCCACCGAGGTGCAGGACTCCGGTGAAGGACGCTGGACCGCCATTGAGGCCGTGGATCAGGGTGTCGCCGCGCCGGTGATGACGCTCGCCTTGCAGATGCGTTTCGCCAGCCGCGACAGCGGTTACGGCAACCGGCTCTTGTCGCTGATGCGCAACGCCTTCGGCGGACATGTCGCGCCCGATGCGGGTAAAAAATCATGATTGAACCGTGTACCTTCGTTATCTTCGGCGCCACCGGTAATCTGTCGCAGAATAAACTGCTGCCCGCGCTGTATCACCTTGAGGAGGCATCGCGCCTGCCCGAAGGTGCGGCGATAGTGTGTTTCGGGCGCCGCGAATGGAATACGGAGCAGTGGCGCGACGAAGTGGCGACGCTGCTCAAGACACGGGTACGCAAGGGTCTCGATGAAAAGGTGTACGCACATTTTCGCGCACGTCTGCATTATTTTCAGGGTGACATGACCGATGCGCAGGCCTATCAAGGTCTGAAACAGATGCTGGAAGCGAATCGCCAGCTTCCGGACAATAAGATATTTTATCTCGCCATTCGGCCCGCCGAATACGGCGCGGTGAGCCAGCACCTCGCCAGCGCCGGTTTGCATGAAGAAGACGGTGGCTGGCGGCGACTAGTGGTGGAAAAACCGTTCGGCTACGATCTGGAGAGCGCGCAGACGCTGGAAGCGCGCCTGCATCAGCATTTTTCTGAGCAGCAAATCTATCGCATCGATCATTATCTCGGCAAAGGCACGGTGCAAAACGTGCTGGTGTTCCGCTTCGCCAACATCATGCTCGAGCCGCTGTGGAATCGTAATTACATCGACCACGTGCAGATCACCCACTCCGAAACCAACGGCATCGGCGGACGTGCGGAATATTACGACGGCGCCGGTGCGCTGCGCGACATGCTGCAAAGTCATCTGCTGCAAATGCTGACGCTGGTGGCGATGGAGCCACCGGCCAACATGGACGCCGAATCGCTGCGCGATGAAAAGGTCAAGGTGCTGAAATCCATCCGCCCGATACCGCAAAGTGCGGTGCACGCGCACGCCTTTCGCGCGCAATACGCGCGCGGCATGAGCGACGGACAAAAGGTCGCGGGCTATCTGGATGAGAAAGGTGTCGCGTCAGGCAGCTCTACGGAAACCTATGCGGCACTCAAGCTGTACATCGACAACTGGCGCTGGCGTAACGTGCCGTTTTACATGCGCACCGGCAAGCGCATGGCGAAGACGACTTCCAGCATCGCCATACGCTTCAAGCATGCGCCGCAAATGCTTTTTCGAGAGACGGTCACGGAACAGATAAGGCCCAACTGGGTTTTGCTGGGGATACAACCGGAGGAATGTCTTCGCGTTGAAATCCAGGCCAAGCTACCGGGCCTCAAGATGCACGCGCACACCGTGAGTCTGGATGCGAGTTACCGTCAGGAATTTGAAGCGCAACTCGACGCCTACGAGGCGTTGCTGCTGGACGTGATTGAGGGCGATCATTCACTGTTTCTGCGCTATGACGAAGTGAGCTGGGCATGGAAGGTGGTGGATCCGATCCTCAAGACATGGTCGATGGAGCGTGATTTCATTCACAGCTATCCCGCCGGTAGCTGGGGGCCGGGTGAAGCCAACCGCCTGTTCGAGCGCGAGTATCAATGCTGGCGCCATGATCTCAGTCTTGAAGGTGAGTCCGGTGATGCCGCATGTACTTACTAGATACGTAATAGCATGTGGGCGCCTCTAAAAAAGATGGATTTTGCTTCAAGACAAGGCGCAGCGCAGCCGAGCAGCGGTCGCTCCTGCGCGTCCTGCGCCCGCGACATTCGTAATTGGAGCAAAAGACGCATTTTTAGAGGTGCCCATGAGTTCACTCACACAATCCAAAGCTTGGCAGGAGCTGCAAGCGCATTATCCTGCGCTGGCGCGCGTTCACATGCGCGACCTGTTTCGTGATGATGCGCAACGCTTCACCCGGTTTTCGCTAGCCGTCAGCGGCCTTCTGCTCGACTATTCCAAGAACCGCATCACCGAAGAAACGCTGCGACTGCTGTTTGCACTTGCCACGCAGGCCGACATCAAGACGTGGACGGAGAAAATGTTTTCTGGCGCCAAGATTAATGTCACCGAAGATCGCGCCGTACTGCATGGCGCGCTGCGCAACTGCAGTAACCGCCCGATAGCGGTTGATGGCAAGGACGTCATGCCTGCGGTGAATGCGGTGCTCGTGCATATGAAGGAATTCACCGAGGCGGTGCGCAGCGACGCGTGGAAAGGCTACAGCGGGAAGACCATCACCGACATCGTCAACATCGGCATCGGCGGCTCCGATCTCGGGCCGAAGATGGTGTGCGCGGCGCTTACGCCTTACGGCAAGCCCGGCCTGCGCATGCACTTTGTCTCCAACGTGGACGGCACGCACATCGCCGAGACGCTGAAATCAGTCAACCCTGAAACCACGCTGTTTATCGTCGCCTCCAAAACCTTCACCACGCAGGAGACACTCACCAACGCGCACACCGCGCGCGCGTGGTTTTTGCGTTCGGCAAAAAGTGATGCGGCGATTGCCAAACACTTTGTGGCCGTTTCAACCAATGCCAGCGAAGTCGCCAAATTCGGCATTGATACCAAAAACATGTTTGAATTCTGGGCCTGGGTAGGCGGGCGCTATTCCCTGTGGTCGGCCATCGGCCTGCCCATCGTGCTCTACGTCGGCATGGATAATTTTGAAGCGTTGCTGGCGGGCGCGCACGACATGGACGAGCACTTCAGAACCGCGCCGCTTGAAGCAAATATGCCGGTGATTCTGGCGCTGCTCGGTATCTGGTACAACAATTTCTTTCACGCGCAGACGCACGCCATTTTCCCTTACGACCAGTATCTGCACTACTTCCCGGCCTATTTTCAGCAGGGCGACATGGAAAGTAACGGCAAGGGCGTGACGCGCGACGGCCATCACGTGGATTATGCTACCGGCCC
>CAWUTX010000074.1:0-22793 GCA_963925015.1 uncultured Gammaproteobacteria bacterium | reverse complement strand
ACGTTAATCCTAGGTCAGTAGATAAGACTACACTTTCGGCCACGTCCCCGCCCCAGTTTAGGGGGCGGGACAGGGTGGGGGTAGAGTAAACAGGGTTGTTACTCAGGAGACACCCCTGTCAGCAATGTCTCCTGTGTGGTGTCTCCTGAGTGACGCGCTAGCGGTAAAGCGCATCGTTAGCCCGATCCGCCGCAATCTGCTTTTCGTTGCGATCACCGATCTCCATCAGCTTGTCCTTGGTCATGATGTTGTCGCCGCGTTGCTCGAAATGATACTCGAAGATGCGCGTCTCCACGATGGCGTCGACCGGGCAGGCCTCCTCGCAGAAGCCGCAGTAGATGCACTTGAATAGGTCAATATCGAAGCGCGTGGTGCGGCGCGTGCCGTCGGCGCGCTGCTCCGATTTAATCGTGATGCAGGCCGCCGGGCACACCGCCTCGCACAGCTTGCAGGCGATGCAGCGTTCTTCACCACTAGGGTAACGGCGCAGTGCATGCAGGCCGCGGAAACGCGGTGACATCGGCGTCTTCTCCTCCGGGTACTGCACGGTGATCTTTTTGCCGAACAGATAGCCGCCGGTCAGCTTGAGCCCTTTCAGCAGCTCCCACAGAAACAGGCTCTTGATGTAATTGATAATGGTCTTCATAGCGCTCAATCAAACCACCACGGCAGTTTATAAAGAACCGCGAGGGCGGTCACCAGTAGCCATACAATGGTAATCGGAATAAATACCTTCCAGCCGAGACGCATGATCTGATCGTAACGATAACGCGGAAAGGTTGCGCGAAACCATATAAATATAAACAGCAGCACGGAGATTTTCAGCAGCAACCAGACGATGCCGGGCACCCAGGCAAGCAGCTCTTGCATCAGGGGGATGCCCTGAAATGGCGACAGCCAACCGCCCAAAAACATCAGCGCGGCCAGCGCTGAAATCAGAATCATGTTGGCGTATTCGGCTAGGAAGAACACCAAGAAAGTAATGCCGGAATACTCGACGTGAAATCCGGCCACGATCTCAGACTCCCCTTCCGCCACATCAAACGGTGCGCGGTTGGTTTCCGCCACACCTGCGATGAAGTAAATCAGGAACAACGGCAGCAGCGGCAGCCAGAACCAGTGCATCAGACTCCCTGTTTGCGCACGCACAATGTCGCCTAGATTGAGGCTGCCCGCCGCGAGCAATACCCCGACGAGCGCGAAACCCATGGCGATTTCATAAGACACGATCTGCGCCGCACAGCGCATCGCACCCAGAAACGCATATTTTGAATTGGAGGCCCAGCCCGCGATGATGACGCCGTAGACGCCCATCGAGGTGACTGCCAATATGTACAACAGCCCCGCGTTGATGTCGGCGAGCACCAACGTGTTATCGAACGGGATCACCGCCCAGGCGATGAGTGCAGGCGCAAGCGCCATGATCGGCCCGATGATGAACAGTGCACGGCTGGCCCCGGTAGGGATAATCACCTCCTTCATGAGGAGCTTGATACCGTCGGCGATAGGTTGCAGCAAGCCGCGCGGGCCCACGCGATTAGGCCCGATGCGCGCCTGCATGTAGCCAATCACCTTGCGCTCGGCCAGTGTGAGATAGGCTACCGTAATTGCCAAGGGCAACACAATCGCCAGAATCTGAATCACGATTTGCAGCGTGACAGGCACTGTGAGCCAGAATGTACTCAGCGCATTCATTTTAGTGCTATGCCCGCGCCAGTTCGATGGCGCCAAACGCAGCGCCGAGCGTGGCGCTCCCGGCAAGGCCTGCGGGGATCATCACACAGCCATCGGGCACCCGTTCGTCAATCACGACCGTAAGCCGGGCCCGTGCTTCGCCTTGTGAGGCCTGCACTTCCTGTCCTGCGACGATAGCAAGTTGCGCGGCAACACGGCGGTTGACGTACGCCGCTGCGGTCTGCGCCTCCTGCGTCTGCTGCAGGGCGCTGGCACGGCGCACCAGTGCATCGACGGCATAGATTGGCACTTCACTTATACGCACCAGCGTTGAGTCCGCTGCTGGCAGCGGCTGCATCGGCTTTTCAGCGCTGTGCTCATTTTTCGATGTCTGGTTGTCGACGGCGCGCTTGAGTTCGTCACGCACCTCATGGCAGGTCACGTAATCGAAACCATGCGCGTTAAACAGGTTGCCCAACACGCGCAGCACCTTCCATGCGGGCCGCGCCTCAGCGAGAGGATTCACCGCCGCCTCGAAACTCTGCCAGCGTCCCTCGGCGTTGACAAACGTGCCCGCTGTTTCGGTGAACGGCACAATGGGCAGCATGACGTTGGTGTAATCCTCCATCGTGGTGCTCCTGAATGCCGCCAACGACACCACGAAGTCGGCCTCGGTAACGGCGTTCAGCGCGCGTGCGGGATTGGCGCAATCGTATTCCGGCTCCACACCCATGAGAATATAGGCCTTGAGTTTCGCATCCAGCATCGCCTGCGCGTCGAGACCGGGTTGTGCGACACGTGCCCCGGCGGCTCCGCGATGCGGCAGCATGCCCGCGAGCCATGCCCCGGCACTGTTGGCCGCTTCAGGCAGCAGGCCCAGTGTGGTCTGACTCAGTTGCGCGGCCCACTGTGCCAACGTATGCAGCAAGGCAAAGTGAGGGTGAGTAACAGCGAGATTGCCGAGCAGCACTGCGCCTTTATCCGCGCTCTTGAGATGCTGCGCGATGGCTCGATGCGTGGCATCGATATGCACATCGGCCAGCAGCGCTGCAATATCCTTGTCAGGCGCGGCGTTTCCTTGCAGCAGTTCCTTCACGACACCGGCAAGCGCGTGAACCATGCCCACAGGGCTGGCGATGATCTTCTCCGCCAGCGGAAAGTTCATGTCGTAGTTGAGCGGGTTGAGCAGCATGATGCGCGCACCGTGCAACGCGGCCTTGCGCAGTCGATGCGCCGCAATCGGCTGCTCCTTGCGTACGTTACAGCCAATCAATAGCGCCGCATCGAGCTGTTCAAGATCAGCGATGGCGTGATTGAGGGCGGGAAACGCGGGCGCATCGGCCTGAGCGCTGAAGTCGGTCTGGCGCAGACGATGGTCGATATTGTTACAGCCGAGGCCACGCATCAGCTGCTGCAGCAGATACATCTCTTCCAGCGTTGACGTTGGGCTGGCCAGCGCACCCAACTGTGCTGCACCGTGTGCAGCGATAACCTGCTTCAGCCCCTGCACTGCAGTTTCCAGCGCCGTACTCCAGTCCGTCTCGTGCCAGACGCCGTTTTGTTTAATCATTGGTACACGCAGGCGGTCAGTGCTGCTCAGGCCCTTATAGCTGTAACGATCGCGGTCGGAAATCCAGGTTTCGTTGATCTCTTCGTTTTCACGCGGGATGACACGTATGACCTCATTGCCGCGTACATGCACGTAGAGATTGGAGCCGATGGAATCATGGGGAGCGACTGTAGGCCGCTGCGACATTTCCCACGTGCGCGCAACATAGCGTGACGGCTTGGCAGTGAGTGCGCCGACCGGGCACAGATCAATGATATTGCCCGACATCTCGGACTTCAGGCTTTTTTCGATGTAGGTGCCTATCTCCATGTGCTCGCCGCGTCCGGTCGCACCGAGCTCCATGATCCCCGCAATTTCCTGGCCGAAGCGTATACAACGCGTGCAGTGGATGCAGCGTGTCATGTCGGTACTGATGAGCGGGCCGATGTCCTTGTCTTTCACTACGCGCTTCTTTTCCTGGTAGCGCGACACATCGCGTCCGTAACCCATCGCGAGTTCCTGCAGCTCGCACTCGCCGCCTTGATCGCAGATCGGGCAGTCCAGCGGATGATTGATGAGCAGAAACTCCATCACACCCTTTTGCGCCATGATGGCCATGGGTGAATTGGTGAGTACCTTCATGCCGTCAGTGACGGGTATGGCACAGGCCGGTAGCGGCTTCGCAGCCTTGTCTACCTCCACCAGACACATACGGCAGTTAGCCGCGATGGAAAGTTTTTTGTGATAGCAGAAACGCGGGATCGGAATGCCAGCCTCGTCTGCGGCCTCGATCAGCATTATGCCGTCGCGCACCTGAAGCGGCTTGCCGTTGATTTCAATATTTACCATACGTGTGCGACTCAATGCGTACCTGGCAGGCAGGCGTGATGTTCAATGTGATACTGAAATTCATCACGGAAATGTTTGATGAAACTCTTCACCGGCAGCGCAGCGGCATCGCCCAGCGCGCAGATGGTGCGGCCTTCGATCTTGTTGGCCACATCCACCAGCATATCGAGGTCTTCCATTTTACCCGTCCCATGCTCAATACGGTGAATCACACGCGACAGCCAGCCGGTACCCTCGCGGCAGGGTGTGCACTGGCCGCACGATTCTTCGTAGTAAAAATGAGAAATGCGCGCCAGCGCCCGTACCATGCACGTCGTTTCATCCATCACGATCACCGAACCCGCTCCCAGCATGGAACCTGCCTTGGAGAGTGCGTCGTAATCCATATTGACATTCATGATGATGTCAGCGGGCAGCACCGGCACCGAGGAGCCACCCGGAATCACGGCCTTCAATTTACGCCCCTGCCACATGCCGCCGGCCATTTCGAGTAGCTTGGCGAACGGCGTACCAAGCGGCACTTCATAATTGCCCGGTTTGTTCACGTGACCAGACACGGAAAATATCTTCGGCCCGCCGTTATTGGGCTTGCCGATACTGAGGAACCAGCCCCCACCCTTTAGCATAATCAGAGGTATCGAGGCCAGTGATTCGGTGTTGTTGATGATGGTGGGTCTTCCGTACAAACCATAGCTGGCCGGAAACGGCGGTTTAAACCGTGGCAGCGCCTTTTTGCCTTCTATCGTCTCCAGCATCGCGGTCTCTTCTCCGGAGATATAGGCCCCGGCGCCCAAAGTGCTGTGCAGTTCAAAATTAATTCCTGAGCCCAGGATATTCTGGCCGATGAAACCCGCAGCGCGGGCCTCGGCCAGGGCCGCCTCAAAACGTTCGCAGGGCAACCCACCAAATTCACCGCGCATGAAGTTGTAGCCGACCGTAGCGCCGATGGTGTAACCGGCGATGGCCATGCCTTCGATGAGCGCGTGCGGGTTATAGAGTAGAATATGGCGATCCTTGAACGAGCCCGGCTCGGACTCGTCGGAATTGCATAGTAGATATTTCTGCCCCGGGGCGTTACGCGCCATGAAACTCCACTTCAGCCCGGTGGGGAAGCCTGCGCCGCCGCGTCCGCGCAATGCGGATTTTTTCACCTCGCTGATGATTTCATCGGGTGGCGTGTGATCGCGCAGAATCTTTTTCAGCGCCTCATAGCCGCCCGTACTCTGGTACGTCTCCAGCATCCAGGGCTGTTCGAGGTGCTGATTCTGAAAGCAGACTTCGTTCGCCATATGTGCTTAGTCCATCGACGCCAGAATCTCGTCCACCTTGTCCGGTGTCAGATTCTCGTAGTAGCGCATTCCAATCATGAACATCGGCGCGCCGCCACAGGCAGCAAGGCACTCAACTTCCTTGACAGTGAATTTTCCATCCGCCGTGGTCTCACCAGGGCGCACACCCAGATTTTTTTCCAGATGATGCAGTATCTCGTCGGAGCCGCGCAACATACAGGAAATGTTGGTGCACACCGCGATCTTGTGGCGTCCTACCGGCTTCAGTTCGAACATGGAGTAAAATGTGGCCACTTCGTATACCGCAATGGTGGGCATGCCGAGATAGGCCGCCACGGCGTCCATCAGATTGTTTGACAGCCAGCCGCCGTTTTCATCCTGCACTATGGTGAGCGCCGGAATCACCGCCGACATCTTTTTCTCCGGCAGGTATTTCGCAAGCCAATGATCGATTTGCGCCAATGCCTCGGCAGAAATCATGGCGGGCAGCATCTGGCCGGATATTTCCTTGTTGGCGGCCTTCATCAGCGATCGACCTCGCCGAATACAATATCCTGCGTGCCGATGATGGCCACCACATCCGCGAGCATGTGCCCGCGTACCATTTCGTCCAGCGCTGAAATGTGGGCGAAGCCCGGCGCACGCACCTTCAGGCGATAGGGCTTGTTGGCGCCATCCGACACCAGATACACACCGAACTCGCCTTTGGGCGCCTCAACTGCCGCGTAAGCCTCACCTTCCGGAATGCAGAAGCCCTCGGTAAACAGCTTGAAGTGATGAATCAGCGACTCCATGTCGCCCTTCATCTGCGAACGCCTGGGCGGCGCGATCTTGTGATCGTCGATCATCACCGCACCCGGATTTTCGCGCAGCCAGGCAATGCATTGCTTGATGATGCGGTTGGACTGGCGCATCTCTTCGATACGCACCAGATAGCGGTCGTAGCAGTCGCCGTTGACACCGATGGGGATGTCGAAATCAAGCCGGTCGTACACCTCATACGGCTGCTTCTTGCGCAGGTCCCAGGCGATGCCGGAACCGCGCAGCATGGGGCCGGAAAACCCGAGTTGCAGCGCGCGTTCCGGTGTCACTACGCCGATGTCCACCGTGCGCTGTTTCCAGATACGATTGTCGGTGAGCAGATTTTCATATTCATCGACATAGGCCGGAAAGCGCACGGTAAAGTCTTCGATGAAGTCGAGCAATGAGCCGTGGCGATTATGGTTACGGGCCGCAGTTTCCTTGTCATTGTGCCAGGGCGACACCTTGTACTGCGGCATGGCGTCTGGGAGATCACGGTATACGCCGCCCGGACGGTAGTAAGTGGCATGCAGGCGCGCACCAGACACCGCTTCGTAGCAATCCATCAGGTCTTCGCGTTCACGGAAAGCGTACAGGAACACCGTCATTGCGCCGATGTCGAGCGCGTGCGCGCCGAGCCACAGCAGATGGTTGAGGACGCGCGTGATTTCATCGAACATCACACGAATATATTGCGCGCGCAGCGGCGGCTCGATGCCGAGCAACTTTTCCATGACGAGCACATAGCCGTGCTCGTTGCACATCATGGACACATAGTCGAGGCGATCCATGTAGCCGATGCTCTGGTTATAGGGCTTGCTCTCGACAAGTTTCTCGGTGCCGCGATGCAACAACCCGATGTGCGGATCGGCGCGCTGGATCACTTCGCCGTCCATTTCCAGCACCAGACGCAGCACACCGTGCGCCGACGGGTGCTGCGGGCCGAAATTCATGGTGTAATTATGAAGTTCCATCGCTGGCCGCTTTATCTTTCACAGTACCCACTACATAGCGTTGATCGCGCCTGATCACGCGCGGCACCGTCACGCGCAGCTCGATGCTCACCGGCTCATAGACCACACGCTGCTTCTCGGCGTCGTAACGCATTTCGACCTGGCCGATGAGCGGGAAGTCCTTGCGCATGGGGTGGCCGATGAAGCCGTAATCGGTGAGGATGCGACGCAAGTCGGGGTGCCCCTCGAACAGAATGCCAAACAGGTCGAACGCCTCGCGCTCAAACCAGTTGGCTCCGGCCCAGATATCCACCACGGAATCGGTCGCCAGCATGTCCTCAGTGAGGAATACCTTGAGGCGCAGACGCTGGTTGTGCTGAATTGAGAGCAGATGGTAGACCACCGCAAAGCGCGGACCTTGCCAGCGCTGTTCCGGATATTCGGGGTATTCGATTACGTCTTCGGCGATCAGGCCGATTTCGCCGCGCGAACCTTGACCATAATGCAGGTAATCGACGCCGCACAAATCCATGAGCTGCTCGAAGGCAAACGCAGGCTCATCACGCAGCGCGCAGCATACCGCGAGCAGATGCGCGCGCGGCAGTTCAATAGTCACCTCGCCATGGGCCGCATGGCATGCGCTGAGCGTATCCCCGAAGCGCTGCTGGAGACGCGCAACCAGTGTCTGAGCCATATCAGGCATAAGGGGCACCGTTGAATCAGCGCGCGATGGTGTTGGTGCGTTTGATTTTATTCTGTAGCTGGATAATGCCGTACAGAAGTGCTTCCGCAGTAGGCGGACAACCGGGGACGTAAATATCCACCGGTACGATGCGATCACAGCCGCGCACCACGGCATAAGAATAGTGATAATAACCGCCGCCGTTGGCGCACGAGCCCATCGAAATCACCCAGCGCGGCTCGGCCATCTGGTCATACACCTTGCGCAGCGCCGGGGCCATCTTGTTCACTAGCGTCCCGGCCACGATCATCACGTCAGACTGGCGCGGACTGGGACGAAACACCACACCGAAACGATCCAGATCATAGCGCGACGCGCCGGCGTGCATCATCTCCACGGCGCAGCAGGCCAGCCCGAACGTCATCGGCCAGAGCGAGCCGGTGCGCGCCCAGTTAATGACGGTGTCGAGGTTGGTCGTCACCCAACCCTGCTCCAATTTTCCTTCTAATGCCATGAGGTCATTCCCACTCCAGGGCGCCTTTTTTCCATTCGTAGATGAAACCGATGACCAGAATGCCGAGAAACACCGCCATTGCCATAAAACCGAACAGGCCGATTTCCTTCAACACCATGGCCCACGGAAACAGGAAGGCGATTTCAAGATCGAAGATGATAAACAGGATGGCGACCAGGTAATAGCGCACATCGAACTTCATGCGCGAGTCTTCAAAGGCCTCGAAGCCGCATTCATACGGGGAAAGCTTTGCGCTGTCCGGGCGCTGCAGCGCCAGTATGTAGCCGAGCCCAATCGGCAGCGCACCGAAGGCAATGCCAACAGCGACGAAAATCAGAATGGGTAGATAATTTTCCAACATGAGTAGTGCGTGTTTACTTAGCAATCGCCTCTGTTTTGTGGGGTGAATTCATGCACCTTGCAGTGTGCCGGAATTACCGACCGTCAAGCCCTTCTACTTTATTGGAATGGGAGGTTTAGTCAAGTCTTAATTTTTATTCTCGGGGTATTTTCAGGACAGGAACTCTAATAATTGGTGCCGATGGCCGGACTCGAACCGGCACAGCTTGCGCCACAGCCACCTCAAGGCTGCGTGTCTACCAATTCCACCACATCGGCTGGGGTTTTTCTAGCTACTTGGGTACATCAGCAGGCGCGCCTGAAGCAGGCGGGGCCTGTGCTGGCATTGCGGGAACCGGCGTTGTGCCGCTCATCGGGGCCTTGGGCAACATAGTGGTCGGCGCTGTAATAGGCGCGATGATATCCGTCACGCTTTTCTTCTCGATATGCTGGCCGGAAAGGTAGGCCAGCGCGAGGCTGAGGCTGAAAAACAGCGCCCCGAGCACCGCCGTGGTGTGCGTGAGAAACGACGCCGAGCCCTGACTGCCGAACACCGTCTGCGATGCCCCGCTGCCGAAGGCGGCTCCGACATCCGCCCCCTTCCCCTGCTGGATCAGAATCAGCCCGACCAGGCTGATCGCCACCAGTACATCCAATATCAATAAAGCCGTATACATTGTTTACCCTGCCGCCTGACAAATTGCCAAAAATTCCTCTGCATTCAGCGACGCACCGCCGATCAGGCCGCCATCGATATCCGGCCTCCCGAACAGCTCCGCCGCATTCGCGGCCTTCACACTGCCGCCGTACAGTATTTGCAAACCGGCGGCTATTGTAGCATCGTGCCGCGCCACGCGCTCGCGGATGAAGGCGTGCACCTGCTGCGCCTGTTCCGGTGTGGCCGTCTTGCCGGTGCCTATGGCCCACACCGGCTCATACGCGACCACCCCCTGCTGCAACGCCGCCACGCCCGAGTGACTGAGCACCGCGTCCAGTTGACGCGCCACCACCACCTCTGTCTGCCCACCCTCACGCTCCGCCAGTTGCTCGCCGACACAGAAAATAGGGATCAGACCGCTTTTAACAGCCAGTGCGTACTTCCGCGCCACCAGCGCATCGCTCTCACCATACAAGGCACGGCGCTCGGAGTGACCGACGATCACATAACGGCAGCCGAACTCAAGCAGCATGCCCGCCGAGATTTCGCCGGTATAAGCACCGGCAGGTTCATCACATAGATTCTGCGCGCCCCAGGCAATAGACGACCCCGTGAGCAGCGCTTCAACCTCATGGAGAAATACAGCCGGAGGACACACCGCCACCCGAGCCGTCTTGACCGCAGCAATACCTTGCTTGACGCCCGCAATCAGCGCCTTCACGCCGGCACGGGAACCCTGCATCTTCCAGTTTCCAACCACCAGCTTTTGGCGCATGTGTTCCCCTTGCGGCGAAAGGTATCAAAGGAGCAAGAGCTTACCGGGCCGAAGGGAAAAGATCAATTTTGCCTACCCAGAGGACTTTCAAAGTCAAAAATAATGGCCTGATTGCAGTGCCCGATGTGAGATTCGTGAAGATGCTTAACGTTCAAATTGAGGGGTGCGCCGCTTTTGGCGCGCCCCGCTTGAACGCGGAGTTAGGGCATCAACATAAGAGTCAAGAAGCCGACGAATCATGCGTTGGTACTGGGTGTGATGCTTCGTGGCTTCGGTCTTGAAAAAATCAATGCTTTTTTTGCTCAGAGCAAGCGTAACTTTCACGCCTTCCTCTCGAAAAGCTAATTCGCTTGGGGAGGGAAGAAAGTCAGTAACCACTTGAGTCTTGCCAAGGGGTTCATCTGTGTATTTGATTTTCGCGCTCATAAATTACCTTTCCTTTGCGCCAATAGCCTGCGCCGATGATTCGAATAACAGAAGCGCGATATGTGAATCGCACCGTAATAATCGCACTATCAACCTCTCCGAAACAATAGAACCGCTCTTCGGTTTGACTGTGAGTGATGTCCTTGGCAATCACGCGTCGTGGGTCGTCAAATGCATGCTGGGCACAATTGAATGAAACGCCGTGCTTTTGCTGGTTTTCGGCGTCCTTGTCGGTATCCCAACCAAAGGGAGTTTCTGCCATGAGCGAAGATTAGCACTTGGCAATATAAAAAGCCATACGTCGGTATGGAAGGCCCTCAGGTAAAGTTGAGGGGCGCCGCGCTTTTGCCGCGTCCCGCTTGACCGCCGAGTTGGGCGGCAATGGTTCTATTTCGACTGGCCTTCGACCGGCACGGCATCCAACGGCGATTCAAAGGCAATGAAGAGGACACATGGGACAGCGCTGGCGCAGAAGCCCTTGTGCGGTCGCTTGGCGGGACCGTACGCATAAGTCCCTGGCTTGAGTACGGCCTTCTTCTGACCGTCATAGGTGACATGAAGCTCGCCCGCTACCAGCACCATGCGCTCTGCGGAAGTGTGCCAATGAAGCGGGATGGTCGACTTGGCGGGCACTTTAAAGAAAACGTCGAGGTTGTCTTTTGCAGGGTCGCCGTGAAGTACGGCGATGCCGCATCCTTTGGGCAAAAACGGCGGGCAGGGCCCCCACTTAAGCTGCGCATCACCGGCAGTCTGCGTCAGCGCCTGCTCCTCAGCAGGCAGTTGTGCGAGAGCAACCGAGCCGACCAGGCCCAACAAGAACAACAGCGAACAACGCAATGCCGCCTGCAATAACCGACCCATCAGGGGTTGATGACACATAAGTGATTTCTCCTTTTGGTTGACAGTGTTGTGCAGCTGGATTGTCACCCAACGTCTAAGTTGATGGGCGCCGCGCTTTTACGGCGTCCCTCCGAACGCAAGGTTAGGCGGAAGAGCGTCAAGTCAAAAGCCTGCTCATCACAGCACTATTTTTTTCTGGAGTCATCCACCGGGTTAACATAATTGATAGCCCACGGTCCGACGCCATGAACCTGAATGATGGTTTCCTCTTTGGTCCATGCGAAATGGTTGGTCTTGGGCGGCATAATTGCGACACTACCCGCCGATAAGGGTTTGGTTGTCGACGGATCAAGCATGTCCCCGGTTCCCATGTTGAAGGTGCCAGAAATCACGGTGACATGCACAATGGCCGGATGCCAGTGGGCGGGGACTTTATAATCGGCAGGGAGCTTCAGGCCGAGGGTAAAGGGCACCGCCTCGTTCAGCGGGCCTTCGATCACGGAGACTTTTGCGCCCGGCGGCAGTGACGGCACCTCAGCCCATTGAAGATCAGCCGGGGTGACCATCATGTGAGCCTCCGCCCCGGCCCAACTTGCGGGCACTCCCAGGCAGGCAACGGCGACAGCTACGGATAGGGCAGCAAGTGTATTTTTCATTGTGCGCCTCTCCTAATGGTGATGGAGCCCGTATAAGAAATAATGGCGCGAGCAACGGCTCCAATACGCTCGCTCAACGTTCAAATTCACCGGCGCTGCGCGGCTTTATCGCGCAGCATCAGCATATCAGAGTCAGGCCTTACGTTTTACATCGACAGAGTGTCAAATGTAAAGTCTGACCCTAGATTTTGTGATCCTGGATTTTGCAAGACGGTATCTGACCCCGCTTTGCCTTAGCGCTTTGCCTTAGATAATTTTATTGATCAGCTTAAGACTCAACATCAGACTATTAATTGAACCCATCAATCGCATAGCGCCGCTCTAACCAACGGGCTGCCAGCACAATTAACGATACTAGCGCAAGATAAACCAGTGCCGCTAGCATATATGCTTTGAAGAACTGAAAGTTAGTCGCCGCCAATTCCTGCACGCGAGCAAAAAACTCGGTGTACTGAATCAGAAATGCCACCGAACTATCCTTTAGGTTTCCTATCACCTGATTAGTCAGCGCGGGCACTGACAAGCGTAGCACTTGTGGCAAAGTGATTAGCTTGAAAATTTGTTGTGGGCTAAAGCCCTGCGCCCTCGCCGCCTCTAGCTCAGCATGATCTAGGCCATTGTAAGCAGAAGTAAGATAAGCGGAATTGTAGGCGGCAACGTTCAGTGTAAAGCCGATAATGGCCACAGTAAACGGTGATAGCTTCACTCCCCATTGCGGCAAGCCGTAATACATAAGAAATAACAATACAATTAGCGGCATGCCTATAAAAAATGCCGTGTAACCGCGAATAAAACTGCTAAGCAAGGTATTGTGGCTTAGCGAGGCATAGAATACCGCTATGCCCAGCAGCAAACCACTAATACTGACGATAACTGTGAGTGTTAGCGTTTGCATCAGGCCAGCCAAAATGAGTGGCATCTGCTCTAACAGGTCGCCCTGAAAAGCTAACCAGCCATTCATCACAAGTTAGACTCCTGACCGAAGAACGCACGGACTTTTTGATCAGGATGATGCCGCGATAATTGGTCAATCGAGTCTTCTGCGCACACTAGACCTTTATCTAAAAACACCACTTTGTCTGAAATTTGACGCGCCAGTTGCAAATCATGCGTCACGCACAGCATAGTCACTTTCTCTTGATGCAAGCGATTCATCAACTCAGCAACTTCTCTAGACATCACCGGATCTAGCGCCGATGTCGGCTCGTCAAACAACACGACGGCTGGATCCATAGCCAATGCTCGCGCTAACGCCACGCGCTGCTTTTGTCCGCCCGACAATTGCCCTGGGAACTTATCTGCACTGCTTAGCATGTCTAGACGCGCCAATTCAAACAGTGCTTTTTTCTTGGCATCACCACGGGACATGCCTTTAAGCTTAATCAAACCTAATGTGACATTATCTAACACGCTAAGATGTCGATATAGTGCAAACTGTTGAAAAACAAAACCTATATGTTGCCTGAGCGCGCGCACATCAACATCGGGCCTAGTAATTTCTTCGCCACGAAAGTAGATACTGCCACTAGTAGATTCTTCAAGACGATTCAGGCAGCGCAATAAAGTCGATTTCCCGCAACCAGACGGCCCCATCACCACTTTCATGTCACCTTCTGAAACGTCAAGATTGATGCCATTTAGTACAGCTTGCTCACCAAACTTCTTGACCAGTTTGCGAACCTCAATCAGTGTCATGCACAATTTTCCAAAATTGACATTTCTACTGCCACTTCAACACCAGTCGTTTCGACACCAGTCATTTCAAGATCAAACCAGGAATACGATAACGCTGCTCAATCAATTGAATCGCCCATAGTAATATCCGAAAAATAGAGAAATAAAGCACACCTACAGCGAGATATATTTCTACACCGCGCAAGGTGGTCGCTGACAGCGTCATTGCTTGTTTAGTAATTTCAGGTATGCCTACGGTATAGGCAAAAGGTGAATATTTGAGAACAGTAGTAAACTCATTGACCATTCCCGGCAGCGCAAAGCGTAACATTTGTGGCAACTCGATAAATCTAAATACTTGCAGCCGCGTCATTCCCATCGCCTCTGCGGCAATGATCTCAGCACCATCCACCGAGCTTAGTGCGCCACGAAAAACTTCAGAGAGATAAGCCCCTGAAATCAGCCCCAAACTCAGCGCCATGGCCAATAATGGCGGTACTTTAATGCCAACACTAGGCAAGCCAAAATAAACTATAAAAAGCAGCACTAACACTGGTACGCCGCGAAAAATATAGGCATAGGCGCTAATAAGGAGCTTAATCCATGCGATACCAAGCCTGCGCATGCAAGCGGTAGCCAAGCCAACCACCATGCCAGTGGCACTGCAAACCAGTGTCACTAAAAGTGTGTAGATTAGACCTTGCCCAAGTTGGGCAACGATATTAATGAGGCTGATCTGAGAAAGCTGCAAGATTTACTGCATCCACTTAGCAGTGATCGCCTTAATGTAATTAGGACCTTGCGCATCAAGATAACGATCGAAATCATCACGCATCTTACTGCCCTTAGAAAAAGCAAATCCATACTGATCAAATCCGGTAAACACATAGCTACTTTGGAACGGTAAATGTAACTTAGACTTATAATTTGCGAGTACTGGCTCCTCAATAAAAGCAAGGTCAAGGTTGCCATTTTTTAGATCCGTCACTACCTCAGTATAAGACGGATAAAGCTTAACTTGACTGAGTGAGTAATAGCCTTTGGGTTCTAACTCGTTTTTAATTAGGTCGTTATAAGCCATACCTCTGGGGTAGCCAATCGAATATTTTTTAAGTTCGGCCAAATCAGTAATTTTAATATTTCGACTGTTAAGACTGACTAAATGCCAAGCGTTGTCATAGTATGGCTTTGAAAAATCCATCGCCTCTTTACGCTTAGTTGTAATAGAAATACCTGAGAATGCAACGTCTGCCTGCCCGCTAGAAACTGCGCCCAGCATGCCCTGCCAATCGTATTGTGTGATTTTCATGGTCAAGCTACGTGATTTACAATAAGCTTCAAATATCTCTAAATCAGAGCCTTTAATAACGCCATTTTCAGCATAAAGCATAGGTGGAGAAGTTGAGGAAACCGCCACTTTAACCACATTCGCTTCATCCTGTTTAGAGCAAGCAGCCAAGCCTGCAGAAAAAAAAATGATTAAAGCCGTCAACAGATATTTTCTACACATCAGACACTCCAGTTTTATAGTTTTTTTCAATCAAATATTTTAGGTAATTAGGGCGAAACGTAACCAAAGTAGATAGCCAGGACGAGTTTAAAAATATTTTCCACTTGCCATAGCAATTTAATACCGGTGCTTTCAAGGCGCGGCCCTAAACGGAAGCGCAGCTTCGCCAGCAACAGCAGCAGATTATCATCCACTGGTTCTAGTGAGTCAATCGCCAACTTAAGATCATCGATACAACCTTTAAGTACCCGCTGTTCAAGATCAAGAATTTCAAGCATTCACAACAGCTTGACTGACCACAGAGGCCAGATGACTGGCGAGTGCCTCGACTTGCCTCTGGTCGCGCCCCTCCACCATGACACGCACCAGCGGCTCGGTGCCGGAGGGGCGCAGCAATATGCGGCCTTGGCCGTTGAGTTGCGCTTGCGCGTCTTGCACGGCGTCTTGTATGGCTTTGGATTTTGCAAGATCGAAACTGTGTGTGAGTTTTACATTGATCATGCGCTGTGGGTATTTGGTCATGCCTTTTTTCAGTTCGTGCAGGGTGCGTCCCGATTTTTTTATGGCGGCGATGACTTGCAGTGCGGAGACGATGCCGTCGCCGGTGCTGGTGCGGTCGAGACAGATGATATGGCCGGAAGATTCGCCGCCCAACGTCCAGCCGCCTTGTTGCAGCATTTCCAGTACGTAACGGTCACCCACTGCGGCGCGTTTAAGCTCGATGCCGATTTTTTTTAATGCCTGCTCCAGGCCGAGGTTGCTCATGAGGGTGCCGACCACGACGCTCTGTGGATGGCTGCTCTCCTGGTATGAGCGTGCGATGATGTAAAGCAGTTCATCGCCGTCAACGATCTCTCCGGTGTGATCGACCATGATGAGGCGATCGCCGTCGCCGTCGAGGGCGATGCCGAGGTCGGCCTTGTGGTCGAGCACCGCCTTTTGCAGCATCTCCGGATGCGTGGCGCCGCACTCGGTATTGATGTTGAGGCCATTAGGCTGTACGCCGATGGGGATGACTTCGGCGCCAAGTTCGTCAAACACGTCCGGCGCCACGTGATAGGTCGCGCCGTGTGCGCAATCCACCACGATTTTCATGCCCTTGAATTCCATCGTCGGCGGCAAGGTGCTTTTGCAGAATTCGATGTAGCGACCCGCAGCATCTTCCACGCGCTCCGCCTTGCCGAGCAGCGATGAATCCACCGTGTGCATCGGCTGTTCGATCTCGGCCTCGATGGCATACTCAACATCATCCGGCAGCTTGGTGCCTTGCGCGGAAAAGAATTTGATGCCGTTGTCGTAATACGGATTATGCGAGGCGCTGATGACGATGCCGGCCTGTGCGTGCAGGGTGCGTGTGAGATAGGCGACGGCGGGGGTGGGCATGGGGCCGAGCAGGCGGACATCCACACCGGCGGCAGAGAGCCCGGCCTGGAGCGCAGACTCGAACATATAGCCGGAGATGCGCGTGTCTTTGCCGATCAGCACCTTGCCACCCTGCCCCATCACGCGCCCCGCCGCCCAACCGAGCTTGAGCATAAACTCGGCGGTGATCGGATGAGTGCCGACACGACCACGGATGCCGTCGGTGCCGAAATATTTTTTTACCATCGCGGTTATCTTTCCCTCACCCCAACCCTCTCCCAAAGGGAGAGGGAGGATTTTTAGAGCGCCTGCTGTACGGCAGTATATATCTTAAGCGCGTCCACGGTCGCGCGCACGTCATGGGTGCGTACTAACAACGCACCTTTAAACACTGCGATCGTGGCGAGCGCAATACCGCCATAGAGACGCTTACTGACCTCGTTACCGAGCAGCGCGCCTATCATGGACTTGCGCGACAAGCCCACCATAAGCGGCAGATTGATCTCGGCAAACATATCGAGATGCTTGAGAAGGGTGAGATTGTGTGCGAGCGATTTTCCGAAACCGAAGCCCGGATCAATGAGCAGGCGTTCATGCGGGACGCCTGCCGTGACGCATTGCTGCACACGTTCGATCAGGAAACCACGCACTTCGCCCGCCACGTCATCGTAATACGGGTGTTGCTGCATGGTGCGCGGTATGCCATGCATGTGCATCAGGCAGACCGGCACACTGTAACGGCGATTGATCTCAACCGCCGCCAGCAATGCGCCTTCGGCGCGCAGCGCGCATACATCGTTGATAAATGACGCCCCGGCCTCTACTGCTGCGCGCATGACTTCAGGCTTGCTCGTATCAATGGAGATAATGGTTGGCAGTTCCGCCCGGATGGCCTCGATGACCGGCAGCACACGGTCGAGTTCTTCTTGCACGGAGACGGGTGTGGCACCGGGGCGGGTGGATTCCCCGCCCACATCGATGATCGCCGCGCCCTCCCCGGCCATCGCGCGCGCGCGTTGCAATGCTTCATGTACAGATAAAAAATCACCCCCGTCCGAAAAGGAGTCGGGGGTGATGTTTAATATGCCCATAACGCAGGGCTGAGTCAGGGTGAGCAGTTTTCCCCGGCAGTTAAGAATTGTCATAAGTAGCAAGTAGCAAGAAAACAGCTTAGTGCAATGTGAGCCTTTCCTTGCAACTTGCTACTTGAAGCTTGCTACTGTTTTTTCAATGCTCACTCGCCGTCCCGCCGATTTTGCCTTCGGCCTTGCTTTCCTTGCCAGCGGGGGTGACACCCGGGTCGCTCTTCGGGGCGGAATCGCTGCTGTCCTGCGGCGGACGCGGCGGCTTGCCGGCCATGATGTCGTCGATCTGCAGGCTGTCGATGGTTTCGTATTTCATCAGCGCGTCGGCCATAGCGTGCAGCCTGTCGATGTTGGCCTCAAGCAACTGTTTCGCCTGCTTGTAGTTGCGGTCCACGATCGTGCGAATCTCTACGTCGATCACGTGCGCGGTTTCGTCAGACACCATCTTGTGGCGCGACACGCTGTGACCGAGAAATACCTCACCCTCGTCTTCGCTGTAGGTGAGCGGGCCCAGCCGTTCGGACAAGCCCCACTTGGTGACCATGTTGCGCGCGATCTCGGTGATGCGCTGGATGTCGTTGCTCGCGCCGGTAGTGACCTTCTCCGCCCCGAAGATGATCTCCTCCGCGACACGCCCGCCGAACATGCTGCATATTTGGTTCTCCAGACGCTGCTTGCTGTAGCTATAGCGATCCTGTTCCGGCAGGAACATGGTGACGCCGAGCGCGCGTCCGCGCGGGATGATGCTCACCTTGTAGACCGGATCGTGCGCAGGCATCAAACGGCCGACGATGGCATGCCCAGCCTCGTGATAGGCGGTGAGCTTCTTTTCCTCTTCACTCATCACCATGGAGCGGCGCTCTGCACCCATCATGATTTTGTCCTTGGCCTTTTCAAATTGCTCCATGCCCACCACGCGCCGGTTCTCGCGCGCGGCGAACAGCGCCGCCTCGTTCACCAGATTAGCGAGATCGGCACCGGAAAATCCGGGCGTGCCGCGCGCGATCACGCTGGCCTCGACGTTGTCGCCGAGCGGCACCTTGCGCATGTGCACCTTGAGTATCTGTTCGCGCCCGCGCACGTCAGGCAACGGCACCACCACCTGACGGTCGAAGCGGCCGGGACGCAGCAGTGCCGGGTCGAGCACATCGGGACGATTAGTGGCGGCGATCACAATAACGCCTTCATTGCCCTCGAAGCCGTCCATCTCCACCAACAACTGGTTGAGAGTCTGCTCGCGCTCGTCGTGCCCGCCGCCTAGACCCGCGCCGCGATGACGGCCCACGGCGTCGATCTCGTCGATGAAGATGATGCACGGCGCGTGTTTCTTCGCCTGCTCGAACATGTCGCGCACACGCGAGGCGCCGACGCCGACGAACATCTCGACGAAGTCGGAGCCGGAAATGGCGAAGAACGGTACCTTGGCCTCGCCGGCAATAGCCTTGGCGAGCAGCGTCTTGCCCGTGCCGGGTGAGCCCACCATAAGAACGCCACGCGGAATCTTGCCGCCCAGCTTCTGGAATTTGCCCGGGTCGCGCAGGAATTCGACCAGCTCCGCGACCTCCTCCTTGGCCTCATCCACGCCCGCAACATCGGCGAACGTGATCTTGATTTGGTCTTCACCGACCATGCGCGCACGGCTCTTGCCGAACGACATCGCACCACGCCCGCCCGCGCCGCCCTGCATCTGGCGCATGAAGAAAATCCACACGCCGATCAGAAGCAGCATCGGGAACCATGAGATAAATAGCTGCATCAGCAGGCCTTGCTGCTCCGGCGGACGCGCGTCGATCTTGACGCTGTTTTTGAGCAGGTCGCCGATCAGGCCCGGGTCGCCCGGGCTGTAGGTGGTGAAGGTCTCGCCGTTCTGCATCACGCCGCGGATGGTGCGGTCTTCGATGCTCACCTTTTGCACCCGGCCTTCCTTAACGTCCGCGATAAACTGCGAGTATTCAAGCTGACGCGCCGCTTCCTTCTTCGGGCCGAAGTTATTGAACACCATCATCAGCACAATGGCGATGACAATCCACAGAACTAGGTTTTTTGCTATATCATTCAACGGTGCGACCTCTGTACTTTAGTTTGAAACTAGGTTATCACAAATCATTGCGCCCAACATTAGACTGTCTCAGTCGTGATAGTTTCTGGCTAGCAGATAAACTTCACGGCTGCGCGCCCGTGAAGACGCCGGTTTACGCACCAACACCTGCTTGAAGGAGCGCAGTAAATCCTTGCGCAATGCGTCAGAGCCTTCACCCTGAAACACCTTCATGAGCAGGTCGCCGCCCGGCGCGAGCACCTTGCGCGCGAACTCCAGCGCCAGTTCGGCAAGGTACATCGCGCGCGGCTGGTCGACCGAGCGCAGACCACTGATATTGGGGGCCATATCCGACATTACAAGCCCGGCGCGCTCACCGTGCATGGCCTCGAGCAGCGCATCGAGGGCCGGCTGTTCGGTAAAGTCGCCCTGAATGAAGCTGACGCCCGGCAACGGCTCCATAGTGAGTATATCGAGCGCAATGATGCGACCTTTACTGCCCGTCACCTTCCCCGCCACCTGCGACCATCCGCCGGGCGCGGCGCCCAGATCCACCACGGTCATGCCGGGGCGCAGAATGCGGTCGCGTTCATCGATTTCAAGCAGCTTGTAGACCGCACGCGAGCGGTAGCCCGCCTCCTGCGCCTGTTTGACGTAGATGTCGGTGAAATGCTCTTTCAGCCAGCGTGAGCTGGATTTGGTGCGGGCCATCGCTTCAGGGGGGGGATTTGGCATGCCTCGGCCCAAGGCCGAAGATCACGAGGGCAAGCCCCAACAGGCTGGTGACAGTATAAAGCACGGATGAAACACCGTGCAGCCGACCGAAACGGCTAGCGTCTGACGTACCCTGTATGAAGCCCTGCGGATTGGCGGCCTTGAGCGCCTGCATCAGCGGTGCGAGACTGAATTCGCCGATGCCAATCAAGGTGAGCATCGCCGCCAAGGCCCACACCTGCCAAGTGCGCCGCCACTCACGTCCGGTGTGGTACAGCACGGAAGCGATCAGCAGCAGTCCGCAGACGAGGCCGAGGCCGTTTATCACGCCGAACAAACGCCCCGCGAGTTCGCCCGCCAGGCGGCGGTCGTCCAGCGCGTAAAACAGCATCGGCACGGCGATATAGCCCACCGTCCACAGACCACCCACCCACAGCGTGAGCAGAATACGCTGGCCGATGGCGGTCGTATTAAACATAACGTACTGCGACGATTTCATATGCCTTCACCCCTCCCGGCGCCTGCACCGCCGCCACGTCACCCTCTTCCTTGCCGATGAGGGCGCGCGCGATAGGAGAGCTGATGGAGATCATGCCCTGCTTGATGTCCGCCTCGTCGTCGCCCACGATCTGGTAGGTAACCTCTTCGCCGGTCTCTTCGCTGACGAGATCGACCGTGGCGCCGAACACCACGCGCCCGTGGGCGTTGAGCGCAGTGACATCAATCACTTCGGCGTTGGAAAGCTTGGCTTCGATATCAGAGAGGCGGCCTTCGATGAAGCTCTGCTGGTCCTTGGCGGCATGATATTCGGCGTTTTCCTTCAGATCGCCGTGTGCGCGCGCCTCAGCGATGGCGGCGATCACGCGCGGACGCGCCACGGTTTTAAGCTCCTGCAATTCATCGCGCAGTTTCTGTGCCCCACGCGCGGTCAGCGGCACCTTGCTCATGCTCTCAACTCCTTATGCAGATCCTGTAAACGGTACACCTCGCCAACGCCACCATCAGTCCCGCGCTGCTGCAACGCAAGACACACCGCCTTGGCGCCCGCGAGGGTGGTGGTATAGCTCACCTTGTGTTGCAATGCCGCGCGCCGTATTTCATACGAATCGGCAATTGCCTGACGACTTTCTACTGTGTTCACGATGAGATTGATCTCGCCATTTTTAATCATGTCGGCAATGTGCGGACGACCCTCGGTGACCTTGTTCACCCGCGCGTTCGGAATGCCCGCCTGCGTCAGCACCTCGGCAGTGCCACGCGTGGCGAGTATTTCAAAATTTTGCGCGATGAGAGCGCGCGCGACATCCACCACCTGCAGCTTGTCGGAATCACGCACGCTGAGGAACACACGCCCGCCGTGCGGCAGACTCGCACCAGCGGCCTGCTGCGATTTCGCAAACGCCTCGCCAAAAGTGCGCCCTACACCCATCACCTCGCCGGTGGATTTCATCTCCGGGCCGAGCAAGGTATCGACGCCGGTGAATTTGATGAACGGAAACACCGCCTCTTTCACCGAATAATAAGCGGGAATCACCTCACTTGTCACACCCTGCATCTTGAGCGTTTTACCCACCATGCAGCGTGCCGCGATCTTGGCCAGCGAACGGCCCGTGGCCTTGGACACGAACGGCACGGTGCGCGAGGCGCGCGGATTCACTTCGAGCACGTAAATGTCGTCGCCCTTGATGGCGAACTGCGCGTTCATCAGGCCGACCACGCGCAACTCCAGCGCCATGCGCCGCATCTGCGCGCGCAGCTCGTCCTGGAGCGCGGCACTCAGGCTGAACGGCGGCAGCGAACACGCCGAGTCGCCGGAGTGGATACCGGCCTGTTCGATGTGCTCCATGATGCCGCCGATCAAAACATCATGGCCATCACAGACGGCATCGACGTCCACCTCGATAGCGTCGTTCAAGAAGCGATCGAGCAGAATCGGCATGCGCTCGGGAAACCTCTTTGCACTCTCCGTCGCTTCACCCATGTAGCGCTCAAGATCAATTTGGGCATGCACAATCTCCATCGCCCGCCCGCCCAGCACGTTGCTGGGGCGCACCACCAGCGGGTAGCCGATCTCGCGCGCACAGGTGACAGCTTCGTCCACGGTCCGCGCGATACGATTGGGCGGCTGACGCAGCTTGAGCTTGTGTATCATCTGCTGGAAACGCTCGCGGTCTTCGGCGATGTCGATGCAGTCCGGCGTGGTGCCGATGATGGGCACGCCGTTCTGCTCCAGCCCGTGCACCAGTTTCAGCGGTGTCTGTCCGCCGTACTGTACGATCACACCGAACGGTTTTTCCACCGCCACGATCTCCAGCACGTCCTCCAGCGTGAGTGACTCGAAGTAGAGGCGATCCGAGGTGTCGTAATCGGTGGACACGGTCTCCGGATTGCAGTTGACCATGATA
>CAWUTX010000073.1:0-11249 GCA_963925015.1 uncultured Gammaproteobacteria bacterium | reverse complement strand
CCTGCCGCATGCTGGCAATCAAGGCCGATACGTTGGGGCTGGCCATCAACTCGTTGCGCTGACGATACACAATCGTTCTCTGGTCATTGGCGACGTTATCGTACTCCAGCAGTTGCTTGCGAATGTCGAAGTTGCGGCCTTCCACCTTGCGTTGCGCGTTTTCGATTGCCTTGGTGACCCACGGGTGCTCGATCGCCTCGCCTTCGTTCATGCCGAGCTTTTGCATCAGCCCGGCCACACGCTCGGAGGCGAAGATGCGCATCAGGTTGTCTTCGAGCGAGAGATAAAACCGGCTCGACCCCGGATCGCCCTGACGCCCGGATCGCCCGCGCAACTGGTTGTCGATGCGGCGTGACTCGTGACGCTCGGTGCCGATGATGTGCAGGCCACCGCTGGCGAGGACTTCATCGTGCCGCACCTGCCACTCTTCGCGCAGGCGTTTTACAGTGGCGTCGTCCGGGTTTTCGAGCGCGGCGAGTTCCGCTTCGAGGCCGCCGCCCAGTACGATGTCGGTGCCGCGCCCCGCCATGTTGGTGGCGATGGTCACCGTGCCCGGCCGTCCGGCCTGCGTCACGATCTCCGCTTCCTTTTCATGAAACTTGGCGTTCAGCACCTGATGCCTGATGCGATCGTTGTCGAGCAGGCGCGACAGATGCTCGGAGGTTTCAATGGAGGCCGTACCCACCAGCACGGGCTGACGGCGTGCCTGGCACTCCTTGACATCTTGGATGATGGCGTTGAATTTTTCACTCGAGGTGAGGTACACCAGATCACCATAATCCTTGCGCACCATCGGCTTGTGCGTCGGGATCACGATCACTTCGAGATTGTAAATCTGCTGGAATTCGTAGGCCTCGGTGTCCGCCGTGCCGGTCATGCCCGAGAGTTTTTTGTAGAGGCGGAAATAATTCTGGAACGTGATCGAGGCGAGCGTCTGATTTTCGCTCTGGATCGCCACGCCTTCCTTGGCCTCCACCGCCTGGTGCAGTCCCTCCGACCAGCGCCGTCCCGGCATGGTGCGTCCGGTAAATTCATCGACGATGATGATCTGGTTGTCCTTGACGATGTAGTCCACATCGCGATGGAACAGCGCGTGCGCGCGCAGTGCGGCATGCAAATGATGTATGAGCATGATGTTGGCGCTGTCATACAGGCTCTCGCCTTCGCGCAGGATACCGGCCTCCGCCAGCAGCTCCTCGACATGCTGGTGGCCCTGCTCTGAGAGCAGTACGTGGCGATCTTTTTCATCGACCAGATAGTCGCCCGGTGCATCCTCTTTTTCCTGACGCGTGAGGCGCGGGATGAGCAGGTTGATTTTTTGATACAGATCCGAGCTGTCTTCCGTGGCGCCGGAGATGATGAGCGGAGTGCGCGCCTCGTCGATCAGGATCGAGTCCACCTCGTCAACCACGGCGTAATACAGGCCGCGCTGCATGCGTTCGCCGCGCGCAAACGCCATGTTGTCGCGCAGGTAGTCGAAGCCGAATTCGTTATTGGTGCCGTAGGTGATGTCGGCGCCGTAGGCGGCTCGTTTCTCTTCCCCGTTCATGCCCGGCACCACCACGCCGGTGGTGAGGCCGAGAAATTCGTACAGCTTGCCCATCCAGCGCGCATCGCGCCGGGCGAGGTAATCGTTCACTGTCACGACGTGCACGCCCTTGCCCGGCAGGGCGTTGAGGTAGGTAGCGAGCGTGGCGACCAGGGTCTTGCCTTCGCCGGTACGCATCTCGGCGATCTTGCCGTCATTGAGCGCCATGCCGCCGATCAACTGCACGTCGAAGTGGCGCATGTTGAGCACGCGCTTGCCGGCCTCGCGCACGGTGGCGAAGGCCTCCGGCAGCAGGGCCTCCAGGGTTTCACCCTGCTCCAGGCGCGCGCGGAATTCACCCGTCCTGGCGGAGAGCGCCGCATCCGGCAGCAACGCAACCTTGGCCTCAAGGGCGTTGATCTGCTCCACCAGTTTATAGGCGCGTTTGATCAGCCGCTCGTTGCGGCTGCCGAAGATTTTGTTTAACAGTTTGCTGGCCATAATGGGATTGGGAATACCGGGCTACAGCGGCTCACCTCAGGGTTTCTCGACGGGTTTTTGGTGGGGGTGTATAGTACTACGTCGAAGCATCATACGCATTTTTAGAGGTGCCCGTGACATTACCGCGTCATTTTAAAGACCTGCTGGGCGATACCACGCTGGCGCTGCTTACGCGCCATGCCCGGCGCTTGCAGCGTGCCACGGAGGTGCTGCATGCGTGTCTCGGTGCGCCGGGCAACGCGCATTGCGTGGTGGCCAATGTGCGCGACGATGTGATGGTGATACATACCGACTCGCCCGCGTGGGCGTCCAAGCTGCGCTTTCAGGTGGGTACATTGCAGAGGCAGTTCAAACAGCAGGAGGGCTTTACCGCGCTGCGCACCATCCATATCAAGGCCTTTCCTGCGAGCATCGGCCCGGCGCAACGAGGCTGAGAGGGGCTACCCCGCAGCCACCGGCTGCATGAAGGAGATCGGTGCCTCGCGTGCGTCGTCGAAGGTAACGAGCTCCCACGCGCTTTCGTCAGCGGTGAGTGTGCGCAGCAGCTGGTTGTTCAGCTCATGACCTGATTTGTGGCCACTGAAGGCGCCGATCAGGCTGTGCCCGAGCAGATACAGATCGCCGATGGCATCCAGTATCTTGTGCTTCACGAATTCGTCTTCGTAGCGCAGGCCGTCTTCGTTCAGAATGCGGTAATCGTCCATCACGATGGCGTTATCCAGGCTGCCGCCAAGGGCCAGGCCCCGTTCGCGCAGCAGTTCCACGTCGCGCATGAAGCCGAAGGTGCGCGCGCGGCTCACCTCTTTCACGAACGAGGTGGTGGAGAAGTCGATGGCAGCCTCGCGGTGGCTGTCCTTGAACAATGGGTGGTTGAAGTCGATGCTGAAGGACACCTTGAAGCCGTTGAACGGCTCGAAGCGCGCCCACTTGTCGCCGTCTTTCACCGTCACCGTGCGCTTGATGCGGATGAAGTGCTTGGGCGCGTTCTGCTCTTCAATGCCGGCGGACTGAATCAGGAATACAAACGGCCCGGCGCTGCCATCCATGATGGGCACTTCAGACGCGCTGAGGTCGACATAGGCGTTATCCACGCCGAGGCCCGCGAGCGCCGATAACAGATGCTCGACCGTAGAGATGCGCACATCGCCGCGCACCAGGGTGGTGGACAGTTGGGTGTCGCCGACGTTTTCCTGGCGCGCCGGAATCTCGACCGGAATCGGCAGATCAATGCGGCGGAATACGATACCGGTGTTTACGGCAGCGGGCCGTAATGTGAGGTAAACCTTTTCACCGGTGTGCAGGCCAACGCCCGTGGCCCTGATGACATTTCTCAGCGTGCGTTGTTTTATCATTATTCCCCATTTCCCTTGCATCAGGGGTGATTTTGAACTGTAGACTGAGAGATGGTAACACATCAAAACACCCATTGCCTAGCCCTTTGCCCTGTGTATTTGTATCGCAAGTCCATGATAATTCTGGATTTCGCTCTGTTGCGGTGCGGCGTACCGGCCTCAAGCTATACCCTCCCCCTTGCAGGGGGAGGGCGAGGGTGGAGGTAGAAGGCATCACAGTTCTCTCAAGTTTCCACACCCCACCCCCATCCCAACCTTCCCCCTTCAAGGGGGAAGGGGAGCAAACTTGCGCCCATCCATCAAATCTAGCCAGGTTGGGTAGGCACGTTTTTGTGCCCACCCAGATTTAAAAAACGTGGGCAGACGAAAGAACTGTCTGCCCACCCTACCCGGCTGTGAGCAGACATGCGTGCTCGATCATCCTTGCTTGGTTTCCCCTTCTCGCAGCCTTGGCCAGTCTGAAAATGCAAGGAAATACAGCATGACGAGATTGACGATGGGCACTACCATTAGCACGCCCAACCACTGCGAGTATCCGGCCTTTCTGAAGATGAACCAAAACGGCACGATGATCAACGCTGCAAAAACCAGCATCATCAGCGGTCCGAATGGCCACATCGATGTACCAGACATCATTTCACTCATAACGCTTCTCCTTACTTTTGAGACACCTAACGTAAAACTAAGGGGCTGCGCGCTTTTGCGCAGGAATCTTCCCCCGATTTTGTTGACACGGGGTTTTCATGCCTGCAGTTTCTCATACGTCGCGGGCGACACGTAGTTAAGCGATGAGTGAAGTCTATCTCGATTGTAGAAAGGCAGGTAGCGCCGGAGGGTCTGCCTGACCTCCCGATCCTCGGTGAAGGTGTAGCCGTGAAACACCTCGGACTTCATCGAGTGGAAGAACGACTCGATGAAGGCGTTGTCGGTAACCTTGCCGGGACGGTTCATGCTTTGGGTAAATCCCAGTTCCGCGATGCGCTCCTTGAAGGCACCAGCGGCATACTCAATGCCCCGGTCCGCGTGGAAGATCAGCCCGGAACCCGGCCGGCGGTTGTGCACCGCGTGATTCAGTGCGGCGAGCGTGAGATTGACGTCTTTGCGATGCCCGAAGCTCCAACCCACGATCTTGCGGCTGCATTTGTCCATCACCACCGCCAGGTATCGATAGACGGCGCCTACCTTAAGATAGGTGATGTCGCCCACCCACACGCGATCTGGCTGCGTAACCGCCATGTCCACCTGACAGTTGGGGATGAGCGCGTAGTAGCGCTGCATCTTCGGATTGGTGTAGCGGATCGTAGCCACCCGCGCCTTGATGCCGTGTGCCCGCATGATCCGTGCTACCCGGTTCTCGCTCACGCGGCAGCCCTGATAATCGAGCGCCCGGTGCACGCGAGGACTGCCATAGGTGCCGTGGCTGTCACGGTGAACCTTCTCAATCTTCTTTCGTAGAATCGCATTGGCCTGTGCCCGCTTGCCCGGCTGGCGATGCTGCCAGCCATAGTAGCCTGCACGCGTCACGCCATACACCCTGCACATCAGCGCAACTTTGTGCTCGGCCCGGTTTGCTTCGATGAACTCGAAGACTTCCGTTTTTGATCGGAAGCAAACCGGATGGCTTTTTTTAGGAGCGTGTGCTCCTCTTTGAGAATCTTGTAGCGCCGTTCCAGATCTCGTAGGCGCTTTAACTCCGCCGTCGTCTGCACATCAAGCCTTGCGCTCTTGGCCACGATCACCCCGTCACGAACTTCCTTGCGCCACAGTGACAGCATGAAAGGGTGGATGTCCAGCGCCGCTGCCACGTCCTGGATCAACACCCCGGACAGACTGCTCAGCTTTACCGCCGTCGCCTTGAACTGATCGCCATACCTCGACACTTTGCGCGGCCCTGATCTTGCCATTCCACACCTCCGAGCTCGTTAGCCCAAGGTGTCAACTAAATCGGGGGAAGTTTACAGTTCCGCTTGAGCGAAGGGTTAGACCTGCTCACTAGAGCAACTCCACGCCGAAGCGGCAAACCGCGAGAGCGAACAGGCCGAAGCAAACAACGGTGATGATGACGCAGGCCAACAAAGATGGCCAGAAACCGATGCGCGGAAGGAGCACCGGAAATGCGAGGAACATTGGCAACGTCGGGACAACATACCAAAACGTGTACCACGCATGATTTGCGATTTTTTCTTGGGGTTGGTTTTCAACGTACAGCCAGATAAGCGCGAGAACGGTAACGAGGGGCAGCGCCGCAACAAACCCACCGAGTTTGTCGCTGCGCTTCGCAAGCTCTGAGACGAGCACGACGACTGCGGCAGTCAGGAAATACTTTGTGATGATTCAGGCCACGACTTCTCCAAAGGTCTAACTAGAAGTAGACACCATAATAAAGATAGAGAAATGCGACAACTCCAGCTGCATTATTCCATAAAATGTTTTGTCATATGATTGATGATCAGATATTAAACAAAGTTGTCGCACTCTATTGCTCTTCCTAAAGCCCCTATATCATATCGTCTTTAAACACCCTTGCAAAAGCTGTGCTTCGTTATGAATCTGCGTACTTAAAATAGCAGCGCTCACACCCTGTCACCTTAGTCCGCCTGACGGCGCAGAAAAGCCGGGATGTCGAGGTAGGCGAGGCTGCCGTCCCCGCCGCTGGCGAAGCGTTCACCGCCGACGGCCTGGTTGCGCTTAACGGTGGGACGATCGAGCATGGTGTAATCCGTTACCGGGCTGGTATTTTTCTGCACCACGCGGACGGCGCGTTCTTCGATCTTGGGGCTGATCTGGCCGAGGCCGGTGGCGACGACGGTGACGCGCATCTCGTCGTTCATTTCCGGGTCGAGCACGGTGCCCACCACGACGGTGGCGTTCTCCGAGGCGAGATCCTTCACTGTGGTGCCTACCTCCTCGAATTCACCGATGGACATGTTGAGGCCGGCCGTCACGGTCACCAGGATGCCGCGTGCGCCTGCGAGGCTGATGTTTTCCAGCAGCGGGCTGGCGATTGCGGCCTCTACTGCGTTGCGTGCACGGTTTTCGCCACTGGCGACACCGGTGCCCATCATTGCCATGCCCATCTCCGACATCACGGTGCGTACGTCGGCGAAGTCGACGTTGATGAGACCGGGGCGGGTGATGAGTTCGGCGATGCCCTGCACTGCACCCAGCAGCACGTTGTTGGCCGCTTTGAAGGCTTCGAGCAGGCTGATGTTTTTGCCCAGCACGGTGAGCAGTTTTTCATTCGGGATGGTGATGAGCGAATCCACATATTGGCTCAATTCCTTGATGCCATTCTCTGCGATCAGCATGCGTTTGTTGCCCTCGAACGGGAACGGTTTGGTGACCACCGCTACCGTAAGAATGCCGAGCTCTTTTGCGATCTTCGCCACCACCGGTGCCGCACCGGTGCCGGTGCCGCCGCCCATGCCGGCGGTGATGAAGATCATGTCTGCGCCTTCGAGTATCTCGATGATGCGGTCACGGTCTTCCATGGCGGACTGGCGCCCGATGTCCGGGTTGGCGCCGGCGCCGAGGCCTTTGGTGATTGCGCCGCCCAGTTGCAGCACGGTGCGCGCCGAGGTGTTTTTGAGCGCCTGCGCGTCGGTGTTGGCACAGATGAAGTCCACGCCCTCGATGTTGGCCTGCACCATGTGCTCCACCGCGTTGCCGCCACCGCCGCCTACGCCGATCACCTTGATGACTGCGTTTTGCGTAAAGGTATCGATGAGTTCAAACATTGTATTTCTCCTGTTAAATAAAATAGTCGTTAAAAATTTCCCTGAAACCAGCTTCGCATCCGCTCGAAAATCCCCTTGGCGCCTTTGATCTTTCTTCCCGCTTTGTAACCGTCGTGATGGCGTTGGCCGAACAGCAAAAGGCCGACGCCGGTGGCGTAAATCGGATTGCGCACTACGTCCACCAGCCCGCCGATGTATTGCGGTAGACCGAGCCGCACCGGCATGTGGAAGATTTCTTCGGCGAGTTCGACGCCGCCTTCTATTTTCGACGTGCCGCCGGTGAGTACGATGCCGGCCGCGATCAGATCCTCGAAGCCGCTGCGGTGCAGTTCCGCCTGCACCAGCGTGAACAGTTCTTCCAGCCTCGGCTCGACCACTTCCGCCAGCGTCTGGCGTGCGAGCCTGCGCGCCGGGCGGTCGCCTACGCTCGGCACTTCGATGGTCTCGTCGGCCTGCGCGAGCTGGGTCAGCGCGCAGGCGTATTTGATCTTGATCTCTTCCGCGAATTGCGTCGGCGTGCGCAGCGCCACCGCGATGTCGTTTGTCACCTGGTCGCCGGCGATGGGGATGACGGCGGTGTGGCGGATCGCACCGCCGGTGAATACCGCGATGTCGGTAGTGCCGCCGCCGATGTCCACCAGGCATACGCCGAGTTCTTTTTCGTCTTCGGTGAGCACGGCGGCGCTGGAGGCGAGTTGTTCGAGGATGATGTCGTCCACCTCGAGGCCGCAGCGGCGAACGCACTTGATGATGTTCTGCGCCGCGCTTACCGCGCCGGTCACCAGATGCACCTTGGCCTCCATGCGCACGCCCGACATGCCGATGGGCTCGCGGATGCCTTCCTGATTGTCGATGATGAATTCCTGCGGCAGGATGTGCAGCACCTTTTGATCGGCCGGGATAGCCACCGCGCGCGCGGCGTCGATCACGCGTTCCACGTCGCTGGCATCCACTTCCTTGTCGCTGATGGCCACGATGCCGTGCGAGTTGAGGCTGCGGATGTGCGAGCCCGCAATACCGGCGTACACCGAATGAATCTGGCAGCCCGCCATGAGCTCGGCCTCTTCCACTGCGCGCTGGATGGATTGCACGGTGGATTCGATGTTCACCACCACGCCCTTCTTGAGTCCGCGTGAGGGATGCGAGCCGATGCCGATGATTTCGATGTTACCCTCGTCGGTGATCTCACCCACGATGGCGACCACCTTTGAGGTGCCGATATCGAGACCCACAATCAGATTCTTTTCGGTTTTTTTAGACATCTTGGCTCCTGGAAATCTGTTGTTATGTTATGGGGCACTTGTTTTCCGTTGCAGGGCGAAGCCGTTGCTGTAACGTAAGTCGATCAGAGCCACCTGCGCCTCGCGAGCCTGCAAGACGGGCCAGGCGCGGACGAAGCGCATCAGGCGCGCGTAACTGTCGGCGCGGCCCAGTGCGAGCTCAGTGCCGTTGTTGAGTAGCAAGTGAAACGCGCGCCGATCATCTTGCGTCAGCCGCGTCATACGCAGCCCGAGCGGCAGCAGCGCCTGATTCATGGCGTAGTAGTGTGCGAGCAATGCGCTGTGCGCGCCGCGCGGCCCGCGAATCTCCGGCAAGCCGTCAGGGAAGCTCGCGCGCTCGGGCGTAAAAAGTTCGCCGCTGTTGTTGAGCAGGCCGGTGGCTGACGCTGTGCCAGTCACAGCGCCGGGCGCTGCATCGGCTTCGCTCCAGTGAGCGATGGCAAGCTGCTCGGTGACTTCGACGCGTACGGTATCGGGCCACACGCGCCGCACCGTCACCGTGCGCACCCACGGCAGGGTTTGCGCCGCATGCCGGATGGCATCCACATTCACGCTGAGGAAGTTGCCCGCCGCCACAGCCATGAGTTTTTGTTGCAACTCCGCAGCACTGACGTGGGTGAAATGGCCTTCGATACGCACCGATTTGATGGGCAAGGTGGCGGGATCCAGCAGTTTCATCACCAGCGCGCCGGCCAGCGCGGCGAGCAGCAGGCCGCCGGTGCCGAGCAACAGCACGCGCAGGCGAGAACGGCGTAGCAACGGGAGCAGGGTCGCCCGGCGTCTCGGTGTTGCAGCCTCCGGCGCGGGCGGGTTGAATACCGGCTCATTGCGGCGCGCAGTAATTTGATGGGCAGAGTAAATAGTGGGCTTTTCACGCAACAGCGGAGCGATAGGCGCATGCTCGATGGCGCGGCGGCGGAAGTCAGCGGGCGTGGCGCTATGCAGCATGGCCCGCCTCCGAGTGCGTTGACGCAAAACTGGTTTCCAGAATGCGCCACACCAGGGTGTCGAAATCCATGCCTGCGGCGCGCGCCGCCATCGGCACCAGGCTGTGGTCGGTCATGCCGGGCACGGTGTTGGCTTCCAGCAGCCACGGTTGTCCGTGCGCGTCGCAGATAAAATCCACGCGCCCCCAGCCACTGCAACCGAGCGCGTCGAACGCGCGCAGCGCCAGTTGCTGCAATTCCTGTTCGCGTTTTTGATCGAGGCCGCAGGGGCAAAAATAGTGCGTGTCGTTGGCCACGTATTTGGCCTGATAATCGTAAAAGCCCGACGCTGATTCGATACGGATGAGCGGCAGCGGCTCGCCGCCGAGCAGCGCGGCAGTGTATTCGGCGCCTTTGATATAACGCTCGGCGACGACCTCGCTGTCGTAGGCGAGCGCTGCTTCCCATGCGGGCCGCAGTTGTTCGGTCGCGGTGACGTGAGTGATACCGAGGGTGGAGCCTTCATGCACGGGTTTTACGATGAGCGGCAGCCCGACTTTTTTCAGCGCTAGCGCCAGATCGCTGGCAGGCGTGAGTACGGCAAATTCCGGTGTCGGCAGCATCAGCGTTTGCCATACGTATTTGGCGCGTGCCTTGTCCATGGCCAGCGCCGAGCCGAGCACGCCACTGCCGGTATAGGGCAGGCCGAGCATGTCCAGTGCGCCTTGCAGCACGCCGTCTTCGCCGCCGCGACCGTGCAGGGCGATGAAGACGCGGTCGAAGCGTCCCTGTTGCAGCGCCCGCAGTAACTCCGCGCCCGCAGCATCAATGGTGTGTGCATCCACGCCTTTGCGTGTGAGCGCGTCATGGACCGCCTGGCCGCTCTTGAGCGACACTTCGCGCTCGGCGGAGGTGCCGCCGTACACGACCGCGACCTTGCCGAAGTCAGATGCGCGGGTCATACGGACTCTCCCACCACGCGTACTTCCGCCACGAGTTGCACGTTACATTTCTGCTGCACGGTATCCGCCATCTTTTTGATCAGCGCCTCGATGTCCGCCGCAGTAGCGGTGCCGGTGTTGATGATGAAATTGGCGTGCTTGTCCGACACGCAGGCGCCGCCGATGCGCAGGCCCTTGAGGCCGCAGCTCTCGATCAGGCGCGCGGCGTGATCGCCGGGCGGATTGCGAAACACCGAGCCCGCGTTGGGCTGATTGACCGGCTGGGTCTGGTTGCGCTTCTCCAGCAATTGTTTGATGCGCGCGCTGATCGCGGCGCTGACGCCGGGTGCGAGACGGAAATGCGCGGCAACGAACCACTCTTCGCCCGCCGCGCGCGGCTGCACGCTGCGGTAGCCGATGTGATAGTCCTGCGGCGTGCGCAGATGACGTTCGCCGTGACGGTCGAGGGTCTCGACCGTGCACACCCACTGCCAGGTTTCGCCGCCGTGCGCGCCCGCGTTGATCGCCAGCGCGCCGCCCACGGTGCCGGGAATACCAGCCAGAAATTCGATGCCCGCGAGCCCGGCGCGTGCGGCGAAGCGCGCTACCTTGGCGCAGGCCACGCCCGCTTCGGCGCGTACCGTCAGCGCATCGATGAGCGTGAGCTGATTCAGAGCGCCGCTCAAGGCAATCACGCTGCCGTTAAAGCCACCGTCGCGCACTAGAAGATTGCTGCCGAGGCCGAGCCACAACAGGGGCTCGGTCGCAGATAATTGGCGTAGAAAACATCCCAGATCATCGATGTCGGCGGGTTGAAAAAAGTGCTGCGCAGGACCACCCACACGCCAGGAAGTGTGGCGAGCCATAGACTCGCCCTGGCTTAGTGTCCCGCGCAACTCCAGCAGCGAGTGGCGAGTGGCGAGTGGCGAGTTATTTTCGTTATGTTGCATGGTCATCAAGGTTTGGCTAGCCACTCGCTACTCG
>CAWUTX010000072.1:0-32836 GCA_963925015.1 uncultured Gammaproteobacteria bacterium | reverse complement strand
CCTACGCTGCGGAAAGGGCGGTGGCGCTGATGGCGGGTCAGATGAAAAGCCTGAAGGCCGACCGCATCATTGCGGTGTTTGACATCGGCGCCACCATGACCAGCATGACCGTGCTCGACCACCTCCATATTGTATACACGCGCGAGCAGGGCTTCGGCGGCGAGCAGCTGACCGAGGAAATCCAGAACCGTTACGGCCTGTCTTACGAAGAGGCGGGGCGCGCAAAGCGCCAGGGCGGACTGCCCGAGGACTATGACACCGAGGTGCTCACGCCCTTCAAGCAGGCCATGGCGCAACAGATCGCCCGCTCGCTACAGTTCTTTTTCTCTTCCAGCCACTACAACAGCGTCGACCACATTCTGCTCGCGGGCGGCAATGCGCTCATCCCCGGCATCGCCAAGCTCATCGAGGCCGAGATCGGCGCCACCACCTCGATTGTCAATCCGTTTGTCGGCATGAGCATGGCCACGCGCATCAATGCCCAGGCCCTCACCAACGACGCGCCCGCACTGCTGATCGCCTGCGGGCTGGCGCTGCGGGGCTTCGACACGCTATGACGCATATCAATCTGCTGCCCTGGCGGGAGGCGCGCCGCAAGGAGCGCGAACGCGAATTTACCGTGATGGCGGGAGGCGCGACCGTACTCGCCGCCGTGATCGTATTTTACGTCCACATCCAGATCAGCGGCATGATCGAAAATCAGGAAGCCCGCAACAACCTGCTGACGCAGGAAACCACCGCCCTGGACAAGAAGATCAGCGAGATCAAGAGTCTGGAGGCGGAAAAATCGCGCCTGCTCGCGCGCATGAGCGTGATTCAGGATCTGCAATTGAGCCGCCCGGAGGTCGTCCACCTGTTCGGCGAACTCGCCACCACCCTGCCGGAGGGCGTCCATTACACGGCCATCAAGCAGCAGGACGCAGCACTCACCGTGGGTGGCATAGCGCAATCCAACGCGCGCGTCTCCACCCTGATGCGCAATCTGGAAAATTCGCCCTGGCTGGAAAAACCGGTGCTGGATGTGATCGAAACCACCGAAAAGGACAAGGCCCGCACCACGCGCTTCATCCTGCGCGCAAACCAGAAACAGAGCGACAGCCGCAAGGCCGCCGCGGAGACGACGGACAAGAATAAAAAAACGGGGGCGAAGCCATGAAGCTGTCCGATCTGCAAGCCCTCGACTACCAGAATGCCGGCAACTGGCCCATGCCGGCCAAGGCGGCGGTCATCGGGCTGCTGTGCGTTGTCCTGCTGGGTGCGGGCTACTGGTTCGATACCAAGGCGCAGTGGGAAACCCTGCAACAGGCGCGCGCCAAAGAGAGCGAACTCAAGCAGACGTTTGAGTTCAAGCAGACCAAGGCCGCGAATCTCGCCGCCTATCAACTGCAACTTGAGGAGATAAAACAATCCTTCGGCGCCATGCTGCGCCAGTTGCCGAGCAAGGCCGAGGTCGCTGATCTGCTGGTCGATATCTCGCAGACCGGGCTGGCCAGCGGGCTTGAGTTTGTATTATTCAAACCCGAGATCGAGGTACAGAAGGATTTCTACGCCGAGCTCCCGATCAAGATCAAGGTGACCGGCGACTATCACAAGTTCGGTAATTTTGTGAGCGGCGTGGCCGCCCTGCCGCGCATCGTCACCCTGCATGACATCATCATCAGCCCCGTCTCGGACAAGGACGAACGCCTGACGATGGAGTTGACCGCCAAGACCTACCGCTACCTCGCCGAAGACGACACGGCCGCGAAAGACAAAGGCAGCGCATCGCCGGCTGCAGCGGGTGCGCAATGAAAGCGGCCTTCCTGCGCTGTGGCCTGCGCTGCGGCATGGTCGTCCTGCTCACCACGGTGCTGCACGGCTGCGGCAGTGACATGAACGACCTGCGCCAGTACATCGACGGAGTCAAGGCGCGGCCCCAGAGCAAGATCGAACCGCTGCCGCAGATCAAGCCCTACGAAACCTACGCCTATCCGGCCAACCTGCGCGATCCCTTCACGCCCTCGCTGGAGCCCGCAGCGGGATCCGCCAAGGCCGGCCCGCGCCCCAATCCAAATCGCCATAAAGAAGCCCTGGAGGATTTTCCGCTGGACACCCTGCGCTTGGTCGGCAATCTCGGCCGCGAAAAAGAAGAGTGGTCGCTCGTCAAGGCCCCGGACGGCTCCGTGTATCGTGTTCAGCCAGGCAACTATCTGGGCCAGAATGAAGGGCATATTATCAAAGTCACGGATCAGGGCATCGAACTGGTCGAACTCATCGAAGACGGGCAAGGCGGCTGGATCGAACGTCCGGCCTCGTTAACACTCAGCGAAGAAACCACAGAGGGGGGTAAAAAATGACCCTGACGACTATGCACATAACCATCGACAGCGGCGGACGCGCCAATCTGGCCCGCCTATTCGGACTCCTGCTCGTCTGCGTCGGGCTCGTCACACCCGTCTACGCAGAGGGACCCCCCACCACGCTGCAAGACATCAGCATCACAGCGCTGCCCGGTGATCGCGTGCAACTCAAACTCAGCATGGACAGCGCGCCGCCACAGCCGATCAGCTTCACCATCGACAACCCGGCGCGCATCGTGCTCGATTTCCCGCATACCACCCACAAACTCGGCAAGAGCAGTCAGCCCATCGGGGTGGGACTGGCGAAGAGCTTCAACGTGGGCGAGGCCAAGGGCCGCACGCGCGTGGTGCTGAACATGGTGCAGCTCGCCGCCTATGAAACACGCATCGAGGGCAACACGGTTTACCTCACGCTGGAAAGCGCCCCTGACACCGCACTCGCAAAAGGCTTCCCGGCGGCGACACCGTCGGCAGCGGGCGCGTCCCGGCATGCGCTCAATAATGTCGACTTCCGCCGTGGCGAGCGAGGTGAGGGCCGTATCCTGGTAACCTTGTCAAACCCCGCCATCGGTGTGGATATCCGCGAGGAAGGCGGCAAGATACTGGTCGACTTCATGAACAGCAGCGTGCCTGGAAATCTGGAACGGCGCCTTGATGTGATCGACTTCGCCACCCCGGTGAAGACGGTAGAGACCGCCACACTCGGCAGCCATGTGCGCATGACCATCACGCCGCTGGGTGAGTTCGCACACCTTGCGTACCAGTCGGGCAACGTATTCACCATAGAAGTGAAGCCGGTCACCAAGGCACAGCAGGAAGTCGCCAAAAAGGAAAAGGGCTATACCGGCGAAAAGCTTTCGCTTAATTTTCAGAACATAGAAGTACGCGCGGTGCTGCAGTTGATTGCCGATTTCACCGGTCTCAATATGGTGGCGAGCGACACCGTGCAGGGCAACCTCACCCTGCGCCTGAAGAACGTGCCGTGGGATCAGGCGCTCGACATCATCCTGAAGACCAAGGGCCTCGCCATGCGCCAGAACGGCAACGTGATCCAGGTGGCGCCGAGTGAGGAGGTCGCGGCGCGCGAAAAACTCGACCTGGAATCACAGAAGCAGGTCGCCGAGCTGGCGCCGTTGCGCTCGGAACTCATCACGGTCAATTTCGCCAAGGCCTCCGATCTTGCCGCACTGCTCAAGGCCAAGGAAAACTCGCTGCTCTCCCCGCGCGGCAATGTCGCCGTCGACGAGCGCACCAACACACTGCTGGTGCAGGACGTGTCGGACAAGCTGGCCGAGATCAGAAAGCTGGTCACCACGCTAGACGTGGCACAACGCCAGGTGCTGATCGAATCGCGCATAGTGATTGCGGACGACACTTTCAGTAGGGATCTGGGCGTGAAATTCGGCACGTACAAAGCAGGCGAGCAGAGTCCGATCGGCGCGGGCGATACTCCCAGGCTCGATGGCCTGAACGTGAATCTGCCCGCAACCTTAAATAGGGCCGCCTCCATTGCCTTGGCCATCGCCAAGCTGCCGTTTGGCACCCTGCTGGAACTTGAGCTGTCCGCGTTGCAGATAGAAGGTCGCGGCGAAGTCATCTCCAATCCACGTGTGGTCACGGCCAACCAGAAGGAGGCCACGATTGAACAGGGCGAGGAGATTCCCTATCTGGAGGCGAGCTCAAGCGGCGCCGCCACCATTGCATTCAAGAAGGCGGTGCTCTCACTCAAGGTGAAGCCGCAGATTACGCCGGACAACCACATCATCATGGACATCACAGTGCATAAGGACTCGCGCGGTATCGGTGGGCTGGGTGAATCAGAAGTACCCGCCATCGACACCCGGCAGGTCTCGACTCAGGTACTGGTAGGCAACGGCGAAACCATCGTGCTGGGCGGTATGTATGAACAAGAACAGCGCAATACCTCAGAGCGCGTGCCTTTCTTTGGCGACCTGCCCCATATCGGCTTTCTGTTCAAGCAGGAGACCAAAGTCAACGACAAGACGGAATTGCTGATCTTCGTCACGCCTAAAATCCTGGAGGATAACCTGGGTCTGAAATAAGCCGCTGCATGGCCTCCCAAGCGCCCGCTCAACGGGCGCTTGATTTCCCCGCCGATACCGGCAAAGATGCCGGCATGACCGTCACTTCACTCAAGCACGGAAATCTGTTTCTGGTCGGCCCGATGGGCGCTGGCAAGACCACTGTCGGGCGGGAGCTCGCGCGGCAATTACGCCTCAGCTTCCACGACAGCGACCATGAAATTGAGCGCCGCACCGGCGCCAACATCTCGCTCATTTTTGATCTGGAAGGCGAGGCCGGTTTTCGCGTGCGCGAGCGAAACATGATTGCGGAGCTGGCCCAACACGAGAACAGCGTGCTCGCCACCGGCGGCGGCGCCATCCTCGACCCCGCCAACCGCACCGCGCTGGCCGCACACGGTACGGTGATCTATCTGCACGCACCGGTCGAACACCTGCTCAAGCGTATCGGTCGGGACACGCACCGTCCGCTCATGCAAACGGAGCATCCGCGCGCGCGGCTGGAGCATCTGATGCGGGAACGTGATCCGCTCTATCGTGAAATCGCCGACCTCGTGATCGAAACCCATCGCCGCCGCACACCGAGCGTGGTGAGTGACATCCTGCGCCATCTCAAGACACGACCCGTACCGATTGGCGTACAATAAACACCACACTTAAAAGCCACACTCATGCCCACGCTGCAACTTGATCTCGGCCCGCGCAGTTACCCGATCTGCATCGGCCCCGGCCTGCTGGGCCGCAGCGATGTCATCGCGCCCCACATCGTCGGCAGGCAGGTGATGGTAGTGAGCAATGAAACGGTCGCGCCTTTATATCTCGACAAGGTGTTGCTGGCGCTCACCGGCTTTCACTGCGATTCAGTGATTCTTCCCGACGGCGAAAAATATAAAACCCTGGACACGCTCAACACGATCTTCACTGCGCTGCTCGGCAAACGCCACGACCGCAGCACAACGCTGGTGGCCCTCGGCGGCGGCGTGATCGGCGATCTCGCCGGCTTTGCCGCAGCGAGTTACCAGCGCGGCGTGAATTTCATCCAGATTCCGACCACGCTGCTGGCGCAGGTGGACTCCTCCGTCGGCGGCAAGACCGGCGTCAATCATCCGCTCGGCAAAAACATGATCGGCGCGTTTTACCAGCCGCGTTGCGTGATCGCGGATACCGATACGCTGAACACACTGCCGGAACGCGAACTCGGCGCCGGCATGGCCGAGATTATCAAATACGGCCTCATCCGCGATGCCGAATTCTTCGTCTGGCTGGAAAAAAATATCGAGGCCTTGCGCGCACGCGAACCCACTGCGCTGGCGTTCGCCATCGAGCGCTCGTGCCGCAACAAGGCCGAGGTGGTGGCGCGCGATGAACGCGAAAGCGGCGAGCGCGCGCTGCTCAATTTCGGCCACACCTTCGGCCACGCCATTGAGACCGGTCTCGGTTACGGCGTCTGGCTACATGGCGAGGCGATTGCCGCCGGTATGGCGATGGCCGCCGATCTCTCCTGCCGTCTCGGCTGGATTTCTGCGGCAGACCGGCAACGTATCGAGGCCTTGCTGCTGCGCGCGCACTTGCCGGTGCGTGCGCCCGCAGAGATCGGCAGCGGGCCGTTTCTCGACCTCATGGCGGTGGATAAAAAGGTGAGCGGCGGCAAACTGCGTTTGATTCTGCTCAAGGGCATCGGCCAGGCCGTCATCAGCGCGGACTTCGATCCGCAACTCCTGCGCGCCACGCTCGACGCCTGTCGCAGTACATGACGCTCGCACCTTACGCCGCACATCCCGAGCAGTCGCGTGGACGCCACCATGCGGAGGCTGCGCCGTTGTATCGCAGTGAATTTCAGCGTGACCGTGACCGTATTATCCACAGCGCCGCGTTCCGCCGTCTGGAATACAAGACGCAGGTGTTCGTCAACCACGAAGGCGATATGTTCCGCACCCGCCTCACACATTCCATCGAGGTGGCGCAGATCGCGCGCTCGGTGGCGCGCGCGCTCGCGCTCAACGAAGACCTGGTGGAGGCCATCGCGCTCGCGCACGACCTCGGCCACACGCCGTTCGGCCACGCCGGTCAGGACGCCCTCAACGACTGCATGCGCGAATTCGGCGGCTTCGAACACAACCTGCAATCGCTGCGCGTAGTGGACGAGCTGGAAGAACGCTACGCCGGATTTTCCGGGCTGAACCTCACCTTCGAGACGCGCGAGGGTATCCTCAAGCATTGTTCGCTGGCCAAGGCCAAAGAGTTGGGCGAACTGGGCCAGCGCTTTCTGCATAAACACCAGCCGAGCCTTGAGGCGCAGCTCGCCAATCTCGCGGACGAGGTCGCCTACAACAGTCACGATGTGGACGACGGCCTGCGCTCCGGACTCATCAGCCTTGAGCAGCTCAACGCGGTCGAACTTTTTCACGCGCAATACACGGAGGTGCTGCATACCCATCCGGCACTGGCTGAACGGCGCGCGATACACGAAACGGTGCGCCGCCTCATCAACCGCCAGATCGTCGATCTGGTGGAGACCAGCCGCGCCGCCCTGAACGCGGCGGCGCCCGCCGACATCAATGCGGTACGTGCACACAGCGAGCCGCTCATCGGCTTCAGCCCGGAGATGCGCCGTCAGGGCCTGGAACTGAAGCGTTTCCTGCGCGAGCATCTGTACCGGCATTTTCGCGTCACACGCATGACCACCAAGGCGGCACGCACGGTACGCGCGCTGTTCGAGGCCTTCATGGCAGAGCCTGGCCTGCTGCCGCCGGAGTTCGCCACCCGGGCCACGGCACTGGAACATGAAACCGGCAAATCCGGACGCTCGCGTGCCGTGGCGGACTACGTCGCCGGCATGACCGACCGCTACGCCATCGCCGAATATCACCGTCTGTTCAACCCCGCCGAGTCGTCCTAAGAAGAGCACCCGCCAACCCAAAGTTTGGTTACGCTACGCCAGCCCAAGCTACGAAACTTTACTCAGGAGTCACAAAGTCAGGCGACAACGTGAGTGGGGTGACTCCTGAGTAAATACACTGTTTACTCTACCCCCACCCTGTCCCGCCCCCTAAACAAGGGGCGGGGACGCAGTGGGTCGCTCCTGCGCATCCATGCGCCCGCGACATTCGCACGTCCCTGTGCAGCAGAAGTGTCGCCTTACTTACTGACTTATGAGTAATTACCTCCGGCCGCAGGAAAGCTTTTGAGCCACTGCGGATGGCGTTGATGGAAGCCAACTTGGAAGGTATACTTAGACTCTTTTCGCTCGATTTTTTATATTGCGAACTTTAAAGATTAAGCTCACATTTTGTGAGTGATTTATCGAGGGTTATTTTAACGTGAATCATGCGGCGGCGCCTTCCAAGCAAGGCTTGTATGACCCAAAGCACGAGCATGACGCGTGCGGCGTGGGCTTCATCGCCCATATCAAGGGCCACAAGAGTCACGCGCTTGTTGAGCAGGGCCTGCAAATCCTAAAAAACCTCAGCCACCGTGGGGCGACGGGGGCGGATCCGTTGGCCGGCGACGGCGCCGGCATTCTGATTCAGACGCCGGATGCCTTCCTGCGCCGCGAATTTACCAAACAAGGTATTGCCCTGCCCGCTCCCGGCGATTACGGCGTCGGCATGCTGTTCCTGCCGCAAGACGACGCGGCGCGCGCCGCCTGCGAGCGCGTACTTGCCGAATGTATTGTTGCGGAAGGCCAAACTCTTCTCGGCTGGCGTGACGTGCCCACCCGCAACGCTCGCCTCGGCAAGGATGTTAAAGCGGTTGAGCCCATCATCCGCCAGGCAGTGATCAAACGCGGCACAAATTGCCCCGACACCGATACCTTTGAGCGCAAATTGTTTGTGCTGCGCAAGCGCGCCGAACATGCCATACGCGCGCTGAATATACCGGGCACGGAGAGTTTCTATATCCCTTCACTGTCCGCGCGCACGCTGGTCTATAAAGGCATGTTGCTGGCCGATCAGGTCGGTGAGTATTACCCCGATCTGCTCGACGCGGAGATGGTCACTGCCCTCGCGCTCGTGCACCAGCGCTTCTCGACCAACACCTTCCCGAGATGGGATCTCGCGCACCCGTTCCGCATGATCGCGCACAACGGCGAGATCAATACGCTGCGCGGCAATCTCAACTGGATGGCCGCGCGCCGCCATTCGATGTCTTCTGCCCTGCTCGGCGACGATCTCGGCAAATTATGGCCGTTAATCGCGGAAGGCCAGTCGGACTCGGCCTGTTTCGACAATGCCCTGGAACTCTTGGTGGCCGGCGGTTATTCGCTGGCGCACGCGATGATGCTGCTGATCCCCGAGGCCTGGGCCGGCAACCCCTTAATGGATGAAAAGCGCCGCGCCTTTTACGAATATCATGCCGCCTTGCTCGAACCCTGGGACGGCCCGGCTGCGGTGGCCTTTACCGATGGCCGCCAGATCGGCGCCACGCTCGACCGCAACGGCCTGCGCCCCGCGCGCTATCTCATCACCGACGATGATCTGGTGGTGATGGCCTCGGAGATGGGTGTGCTGGATATCCCACAGCACAAGATTATCAAGAAGTGGCGCCTGCAGCCGGGCAAGATGTTCCTGATCGACGTGGAGGCGGGCCGCATCATTGACGATGCCGAGATCAAGACCGCGCTGGCGAACTTCCGGCCCTACCGGGAGTGGCTGGAAAAAACCCAAATCGTTCTGGGAGATTTGCCGCCTGCCGCAACAGGCTCCCCGCCATCACCCACGGCTACCCTGCTGGATCGCCAGCAGGCCTTTGGCTATACGCAGGAAGACCTGAAGTTTCTGCTCACCCCGATGGCCACCAGCGGTCAGGAGGCGATAGGCTCGATGGGCAATGATGCCCCGCTTGCCGTGCTGTCGAACCGCGCCATGCCTTTGTCCAGTTACTTCAAGCAGATGTTCGCGCAGGTGACTAATCCACCGATTGACCCGATCCGCGAAGAGTTGGTCATGTCGCTGGTGTCCTTTATCGGGCCACGTCCCAATCTGCTCGGCCTTGATGAAACCGAGCCGCGCAAGCGCCTCGAGGTGCAACAGCCGGTGCTGAGCCATGACGATATGGAAAAAATTCGCCATATCGCCGACTACACCGACAAGACCTTCCGTTCCAGCGCCTTGAACATCTGCTATCCGTCCGCGCAGGGCGCCGCAGGCATGGAGCCGGCGCTCAATAGATTATGCGCCGACGCCGGGCAGGCAGTACTTGATGGCTGCAATATCCTGATCCTCTCCGACCGCGCCATGGACGCCGCACACATTGCCATTCCCGCCCTGCTCGCGACCAGTGCCGTGCACCATCACCTCATTCGCGCGGGCCTGCGCACCCACACTGGCCTGGTCATCGAGACCGGCGCCGCGCGCGAGGTACACCACTTTGCCATGCTTGCGGGCTACGGCGCGGAGGCCATTCATCCCTATCTCGCCCTTGAGACCTTGGCCGACATGCGCGCCTTCATTCCCGCCGATATCAGTCATAAAGAGGCCTGCAAGCGCTACATCAAGGCCGTGGACAAAGGACTCTTGAAAGTGATATCCAAGATGGGTATCTCCACTTATCAGTCCTACTGCGGCGCGCAGATCTTCGAAGCCGTCGGGCTGAACAGCGAGTTCGTGGAAAAATATTTCAAGGGTACCTCCAGCAACATCGAAGGCATTGGCCTGAACCAAGTCGCCGAAGAAGCAGTGCGCTGGCACCGCACCGCCTTCAGCGGCGTGCCGCTCTACAGCAATGCCCTGGATGTCGGCGGGGATTACGCCTTTCGCGTGCGCGGCGAGGCGCATCTGTGGACGCCGGACAGCATCGCCAAGCTGCAACATGCGACGCGCGCCAACGACTACAAAACTTTTAAGGAATATGCCGCCCTCATCAACCGCCAAAGCAAAAGCCTGATAACGCTGCGCGGCCTGTTTGAGATTAAAACAGCGCAACAGCCGGTGCCTCTGGATGAGGTCGAGCCGGCTGCGGAGATCGTCAAGCGTTTCTCCACGGGCGCCATGTCCTTCGGCTCCATCTCGCGCGAGGCGCATACCACGCTCGCCATCGCGATGAACCGCATCGGCGGAAAATCCAATACCGGTGAGGGCGGGGAGGAACCTGATCGTTTCATTCCGTTGCCGAACGGCGATTCGATGCGCTCCGCCATCAAGCAGGTCGCGGCCGGGCGCTTTGGCGTGACCGCCGAGTATCTGGTGAACGCAGACATGCTGCAGATCAAGATGGCGCAGGGTGCCAAGCCCGGTGAGGGCGGACAACTGCCCGGGCATAAGGTATCCGAAGCCATCGCCAAGGTACGCTATTCGATTCCCGGCGTGGGACTCATCTCGCCGCCGCCGCACCATGACATCTACTCGATCGAAGACCTGGCGCAGCTCATTCATGATTTAAAGAATGTTAACCCGCAGGCGCTGATCAGCGTCAAGCTGGTCTCCGAGATCGGCGTGGGCACCATTGCCGCCGGCGTGGCCAAGGCGCATGCCGACCATGTCACCATCTCCGGCCACGACGGCGGCACCGGCGCCAGCCCACTGTCTTCGATCATGTTCGCCGGTACGCCGTGGGAAATGGGGCTCGCCGAGACGCAACAGACGCTGGTGCTGAACCAGTTGCGCGGGCGCATCTCGGTGCAGGTTGACGGGCAACTGAAAACGGGGCGCGATGTCGTTATCGGCGCACTGCTCGGCGCGGATGAATTCGGCTTTTCCACCGCGCCGCTGGTCGTGGAAGGCTGCATCATGATGCGCAAGTGCCACCTGAACACCTGCCCGGTAGGGGTGGCGACGCAGGACCCGGAACTGCGCAAGAAGTTTACCGGCCAACCCGAGCACGTGGTGAATTATTTCTTCTTTATCGCCGAGGAAGTGCGCGAGTACATGGCGCAGATGGGCTTCCGCCGTTTCGAGGAGATGATAGGCCGCACGGACCATATCGATATGCGGGCATCCATCGATCATTGGAAGGCCAAGGGGCTCGATTTTTCGCGGCTACTCTACCGCCCCGAAGTCGCGCCGGGCGTGTCCACGCATTGCACGGAAAAGCAAAATCACGGCCTGGACAAGGCGCTTGACCATCAACTCATCGCCGCCGCGCGCCCGGCACTGGAACATCAACAGCCGGTGCAGATCAAGGTCGCTATTAAAAATAACAATCGCACGGTCGGCGCCATGCTTTCCGGCGAGGTCGCCAAGCGCTACGGGCATGCAGGCCTGCCTGAAGGCACCATTCACATCGACGCCCTGGGCACGGCCGGCCAAAGCTTCGGCGCATGGCTCGCGCACGGCATCAGCATTGATCTGCAAGGTGAGGCCAATGACTACGTCGGCAAGGGTTTGTCGGGTGGGCGCATCGCTATCTATCCGCCGCTGGAGAGTCCTATTGTGCCCGAGGACAATATCATCGTCGGCAACACCGTACTTTATGGAGCCATCAGCGGTGAATGCTATTTCCGGGGTGTCGCGGGCGAGCGCTTCGCGGTGCGCAACTCGGGCGCCACGGCCGTTGTTGAAGGCGTCGGCGATCACGGCTGTGAATACATGACGGGTGGCACTGTGGTCGTGCTGGGTGCCACCGGGCGCAACTTTGCCGCCGGCATGAGCGGTGGCATGGCCTTTGTGCTTGATGAGGGGGGTAATTTCGAAAAACGCTGCAACCTTGCCACGGTCGAACTTGAGCCCGTGCCTGCGGAAGACCAGATTATCGAGCAGCGGGAGCATCAAGGCCGCGATCTGGAAGCCCACGGCCTGGTCAACGTAAAGCCATTGGCCCACAACGACGCCAGGCTGCTGCGCGTGTTGATCCAGAAACATCTACGTTACACCGGCTCGGAACTCGCGCGCAAGATTCTCGACCAGTGGCATGACTATCTGCCCAAGTTCGTCAAGGTGATGCCGACAGAATATCGCCAAGCCTTGCAAAAAATGGCCGCCGCTCAAATGGCCCAAGAAAAAATGGAGCATGTCAGCCATGGGTAAGCCTACCGGATTCATGGAGATAGAACGGGACGATCCAGGCTCTCTGCCGGCCGAAGAACGCATCCACTTTTTCAAAGAATTCTCGCTGCCGTTTCCCGACAGCGAGGTCAGCCGCCAGGGCGCACGCTGCATGGATTGCGGCATTCCCTTCTGCCAGACGGGCTGTCCGGTTAACAATATTATTCCGGACTGGAATGACCTCGTTTACGGCAACCGTTGGCGCGAGGCGCTTGAGGTGCTGCACTCCACCAATAATTTTCCCGAGTTTACCGGCCGTATCTGCCCAGCCCCATGCGAAGCGGCCTGTGTCCTGAATATCAACGATGACCCCGTGGCCATTAAAACCATTGAGCGCGCCATCATTGACAAGGGCTGGGAAGAAGGCTGGGTGGCGCCACAGGTTCCACTGAAGAAAAGCGGCAAGCGCGTGGCGGTGGTCGGCTCCGGACCGGCGGGTCTCGCCTGCTCGCAGCAGTTGGCGCGCGCCGGACACGCAGTCGTCTTGTTTGAAAGAAACGACCGCATCGGCGGCCTGCTGCGCTACGGCATACCGGACTTTAAGATGGAAAAGCATTTGATCGACCAGCGCATGCAGCAGATGCAGGCGGAGGGCGTCGAGTTTCGCACCGGGCAACATATCGGCTTCAACGTGCCGGCCAAGCAATTGCTGGCCGAATTCGATGCGCTGGTGCTGAGCGCCGGTTCTGAACTGGCGCGCGATCTCGAGGTACCGGGGCGCGGGTTGAATGGCATTTATTTCGCCATGAAATTTCTCGAACAGCAAAACCGGCGTGTTGCCGGAGAAACTATTGCGGAAGACATTAGCCTCACGGCAAAAGACAAACATGTCATCGTGATCGGCGGCGGCGATACCGGCTCCGACTGTGTGGGAACCTCGATACGCCAGGGTGCGTTATCGGTCACGCAACTTGAGTTGTTGCCGCAGCCACCGCTGCAAGAAAACAAGCCTCTGACCTGGCCCGACTGGCCGATGAAGCTGCGCACATCCTCTTCGCAGCAAGAAGGCTGTGATCGGAACTGGAGCATCGCCACGAAGAATTTTTCAGGCGCGCAGGGCGCTGTCAAAACACTCCAAGCGATACGCCTGGAATGGCGGAAAGATCAAGGCGGCGCATGGAAGATGCAGGAGATTTCAGGCAGCGAGTTTGAACTCAAGGCCGATCTGGTGCTGCTGGCGATGGGCTATCTGCATCCCGTGTATCAAGGCATGCTCAATGAGCTCGGCATCGCCTTGGACGAGCGCGGCAATGTACGCGCTGATACCGAACGCTACCAGACATCGATACCCAAAGTGTTTGCCGCCGGCGATACCCGACGCGGACAATCGTTGGTGGTGTGGGCGATTCGCGAAGGCCGCCAGGCGGCGCGCGCCGTGGATGAATTTTTAATGGGCGGCTCTGACCTGCCCCGCTAAATCTCATCGCCAACATCAACCTTGCGCTCGGCCTGGAAAAAATCCAGCCGATTATAGGACACCTCGAATTTTTCGAGGTGTCCGTGCGGGGCAGGAGATATTGGATTACCTTGAGGTATAAGCTATTGTTATAACTTTTGTTACACTCTAGAATATAACAACTGTTATAACACGAGAGATTCACCGCCATGATTAAAGCGAGGCTGACTGCGATCGGCAACTCCACTGGTGTGATCCTGCCCAAGGAGGCCTTGGCCAAATTACACGCCGAGAAAGGCGATCAGGTGTTTTTGGTGGAAACGCCCAATGGCTACGAAATCACCGCTTATGATCCTGACTTTGAGCGGCAGATGAAATTGGGCAAACAGCTTATGCGCCGCTACCGCAATGCCTTGCGTGAATTGGCGAAGTGAAAAAGCCCCGTTGGGTAACGCTTCATGTCGTGCTCGCCCTGCATAAGGAATGCATTGCAACTTTTGGCGGCAGCGATGGCGTCCGCGATGAGGGCCTACTCGAATCGGCGCTGGCACGTCCTGAAAATCTGTTAAACTACGGCGCTACCACGGTGCATGAGCTTGCCGCAGCCTACGGTTACGGTCTGGCAAAAAATCATCCGTTTATTGACGGCAATAAGCGCACGCCCTTTCTTACCACTGCGGTGTTTTTAATGGATAACGGCTTCCAGCCACTGGTGAACGAAGCCGATGTAGTCACTACCATTACTGCCCTTGCGGCAAGCCAACTGACTGAAGCTGAGTTTGCACAGTGGCTCAAACAAAGCTTTAAATCCTTTAAGACAAAACCCGTTAAATAAATCTACTATCCTATGACCCCACTCAAAAACGACCGCTTCCTGCGCACCCTGCTGCGCCAGCCCGTGGACGTCACGCCGGTGTGGATGATGCGCCAGGCGGGAAGATATCTGCCCGAATACCGTGCCACTCGCAAAAAGGCGGGCGACTTCATGGCGCTGTGCAAGACACCGGATCTGGCCTGCGAAGTCACGCTGCAACCGCTGGATCGTTTTCCGCTCGATGCCGCGATTTTGTTTTCCGACATTCTCACCATTCCTGATGCGATGGGGCTAGGGCTTTATTTCTCCGAAGGCGAAGGCCCACGCTTCAAAAACCCGGTGCGCACGGCGCAGGATGTCGCCGCCCTAGCCGTGCCTGATCCGGAAGGCGAGTTGCGTTACGTGATGGATGCGGTGCGCCTGATCCGCCGCGAGCTTAACGGGCGCGTGCCTCTCATCGGTTTCGCGGGCAGCCCGTGGACACTCGCCACCTATATGGTGGAGGGCTCAGGCACCAAGGAATTTGCCCACATCAAGCGCATGCTGTTTGACGAGCCCAAGGTCATGCATCAGCTACTCGACGTGCTCGCGCGCGCGGTGACGGTCTACCTCAACGCACAGATCGCGGCGGGCGCGCAGGCGGTGATGGTATTTGACACCTGGGGCGGCGTGCTCACGCCACGCGATTACAAGGAATTTTCGCTGCGTTATATGGAGCAGATCGTACGCGGGCTCACGCGCGAACACGAGGGCCGCCGCGTGCCGGTGATCTTGTTCACCAAAAACGGCGGTCAGTGGCTAGAGGCAATGGCGGCCACCGGTTGCGACGCGCTCGGCATCGACTGGACCACCGATCTTGCCGACGCACGCAGACGCGTGGGTGACAAAGTGGCGCTGCAAGGCAATATGGATCCGTCCGTGCTCTACGCCTCACCCGCGCGCATCCGCACCGAGGTGGAAACCATCCTCGCCAGTTACGGTTCCGGCAGCGGGCACGTATTCAATCTCGGTCACGGCATCCATCAGCACGTCAACCCCGACCGCGCCGCCGCCTTCGTAGAGGCCGTGCATGAATTGAGCCTGCACTACCACGGATAAATCTTTTCTCTTGTATCTTGCCTCTTTTCTCTGTCTCTAAGAAAACCAGCGCGCCGTCATGCACGCGGCTGTATCCTTGCGTTGAATAGGCATTATTGAGCGCCATGACCAAGACGATCGAAATGGACTACGAAGGCGTCGAACGCCTGCCGCTGCGCACCTTTACCGAGAAGGCCTACCTGGATTATTCCATGTATGTGATTCTCGACCGCGCCCTGCCGCACATCGGCGACGGCCTCAAACCGGTGCAGCGGCGCATCGTCTACGCGATGTCCGAATTGGGACTTTCCGCCGCCGCCAAGCACAAAAAGTCCGCACGCACCGTGGGTGACGTGCTGGGCAAGTTCCACCCGCACGGCGACAGCGCCTGCTACGAGGCGATGGTTCTGATGGCGCAGCCGTTCTCCTATCGCTATCCGCTCATCGACGGTCAGGGCAACTGGGGCTCACTCGATGATCCGCACTCGTTCGCCGCGATGCGCTACACCGAGGCGCGCCTCGCACCATACGCCGAGGTATTGTTGAGCGAACTCGGGCAAGGCACGGTGGACTGGACGCCGAACTTCGACGGCACGCTGGAAGAGCCCGCGCTGCTGCCCGCGCGGCTGCCAAATGTGCTGCTGAACGGCGCTACCGGCATCGCCGTCGGCATGGCCACCGACATCCCGCCGCACAATGCGCGCGAGATCGCCAGCGCCTGCATACGCCTGCTCGACGAGCCCAGAACCACCGTGCAGCAACTGTGCGAGCACGTGCTGGGGCCGGACTATCCGACCGAGGCCGAGATCATCACGCCGCGCGCGGACATTCTGCGCATGTATGAAACCGGTACCGGGTCTGTCCGCCTGCGTTCACGCTATGAACGCGAAGGTAACGACATCATCATCACCGCCCTACCCTACCAGACCTCCGGCGCCAAGGTGCTGGAGCAGATCGCCGCGCAGATGCTGGCCAAGAAACTGCCGCTGGTGGAAGACCTGCGCGACGAATCCGATCATGAAAATCCGACGCGGCTCGTCATCGTACCGCGCTCCAACCGCGTCGATATGGACGAGCTGATGGCGCATTTGTTCGCCACCACCGACCTCGAACGCAGCTACCGCGTGAATATGAACATGATCGGCCTGAACGGCCGTCCAGTGTTGAAAAACCTGCGCGAGGTGCTGGTCGAATGGCTGGAGTTCCGCACCACGACCGTGCGCCGCCGTCTGCAATACCGTCTGGACAAGGTGCTGGCGCGCCTGCACCTGCTCGACGGTTTCTTGATCGCGTTTCTGAACATCGACGAGATCATCGCCATCATCCGCCGCGAAGACCAGCCCAAGCCGTTGCTGATGAAGCGTTTCAAACTGAGTGACGCGCAGACCGAGGCGATACTGGAACTGAAACTGCGTCACCTCGCCAAGCTGGAAGAGGTCAGAATTAAATCCGAACAGAAAGAACTCGCCACCGAGCGCGACACGCTGGAAAAAACGCTGGCCTCCAAGGCGCGCCTGAAGTCGCTGCTGCACAAGGAGCTCACGGAGTGTGCCGAGCGTTACGGCGATGCGCGCCGTGCACCGCTGGTGGAACGTGCCGCGGCACAGGCCATCGCCGCTACCGAACTCATCCCCACCGAGCCGGTCACTGTGGTGCTTTCCGAGCAGGGCTGGGTGCGCGCAGGCAAGGGCCACGACATTGATGCCCGCGCGCTGAACTACAAGGCCGGTGATACCTTCCTGGCCGAGGCCATGGGGCGCAGCAATCAGCTTGCGGTGTTCATCGACTCGACGGGACGTTGCTATACCCTGCCCGCGCACACGCTGCCCTCGACACGCGGCCAAGGTGAGCCCCTCAACGGGCGGCTGCAAGCCCCGCCCGGCGCGAGTTTCGCGGGCGTGATGCTGGGCCACCCCGATGATCTTTATCTTATTGCCAGTGACGCAGGCTACGGCTTCGTCGCCAGACTGGGTGACCTCTACAGCAAAAACAAAACCGGCAAGGCGGTGCTCAGCGTGCCCAAGGGCGCGGCGGTGCTCGCGCCTGCGCGCGTGTCCAACGTGAAGAACGACCGGGTCGCCGCCGTCACGCGCGAAGGTCATCTGCTGGTGCACCCGCTGGCCGAGCTGCCACTGCTCGCCAAAGGCAAGGGCATCAAGATTATCGGCATTCCTGCGGCACGGCGCGCAGAGCGTGAGGAATTTGTGGTGGCCGTGGCCGCCGTGGCCGCAGGGGCGAGCCTCACACTGCATGCCGGCCAGCGCCACCTCACGCTCAAGCCCGCCGACCTCACCCATTACCAGGCCGAACGCGGACGGCGCGGCCTGAAGCTGCCGCGCGGTTTTCAGCGAGTGGAGAGGATCACTCCGGAAGATAAATAAAAAGAGGCCGGGAATGACCCGGCCTGATAAAATATAGACAAGGTCGTTGGGAGAGTAACCTTGCTACATTCAGAATATCGGCCATTGGCGCCCTGACTTTAGAGTTTACTTTAGCCGTTGGCCATTGAACTTTGCCACCCTCCACCCCATCTAAGTCAGCAGAACTCAATTCCTCAGGGAGTTATACATGAAGCGCATTACTTTGTTCCTGCTCACCAACCTTGCCGTTGTGTTTATCCTCAGCATCGTGCTGAAGCTGCTGGGCGTGGATACCGCCCTCGAACAGCAAGGCGGCGGCCTCAACCTGCAAGGGCTGCTGATCTTTGCCGCCGTATTCGGCATGGGTGGGGCTTTCATCTCGCTGGCGATCTCCAAGTGGAGCGCGAAGCGCATGACGGGCGCGAAGGTGATCGAAGAACCCGGCAACCCCACCGAGCGCTGGCTGCTGGAGACGGTCAGACGCCAGGCGCAGAAGGCCGGTATCGGTATGCCCGAAGTCGCCATCTTCGACGCCTCCGAACCTAATGCCTTCGCCACCGGCATGAACCGCAACAGCGCCCTGGTCGCCGTGAGCACCGGCCTGCTGCACGCCATGAGCCAGGACGAGGTAGAAGCCGTGCTGGGGCATGAGATCAGCCATGTGGCCAACGGCGACATGGTGACGCTGGCGCTGATTCAGGGCGTGGTCAACACCTTCGTGATCTTCCTGTCGCGGGTGGTGGGCCATGTGGTGGATCGTGTGATACTCAAAAATGATCGCGGGCACGGCGTGGGGTTTTTCGTCACGACGATGGTCGCCCAACTGGTGCTGGGCATACTGGCCTCCATGATCGTGGCGTGGTTCAGCCGGCAGCGCGAATTCCGCGCCGACGCGGGCAGCGCGCGCATCGAAGGCCCCAACAAGATGATCGCCGCACTGGAAAAACTCAAGCTCTCCCACCAGGCCCCGCTGCCGGATCAGCTGGCTGCATTTGGCATTTCCGGCGGCCCCGGCGACGGCCTCAAGCGTTTGTTCATGTCACACCCGCCGCTGGAGGAGCGCATCGCAGCCCTGCAAAGCGGCCAGTGGCGGGCCTGATTTTGCGCCAACCACTCAACTGCCAACAATTCAACGCAAAGACGCTAAGACGCAAAGATTTTTTTAACGCACGTGTCTTTGCGTTAAGTATCAAACTATAAAAAGGGGTCTCGCGTGTCTTTAATTCGTAGTTTCGCCGGGCTGCGTCCGGCGCCGGAGCGCGCGGCGGATGTCGCAGCGCCGCCGTATGATGTCCTGAGCAGCGATGAAGCACGTGCGCGTGCCGCCGGGCGCCCGCTGAGCTTCCTGCACATCTCAAAACCAGAAATCGACCTGGCCCCGGACGTCGATCCCTACAGCCCCGCTGTCTACGCGAAGGGCGCGGAGAATTTCGCCGCGCTCATCAAACAGGGCGTGCTGCAGCGCGACAAGAAGGCCTGCTATTACGTCTACCGGTTGACCATGAGCAACCATGTGCAGACCGGCATCGTAGCCGCCGCATCGGTCGCGGCCTATGACAATGGGCACATCCGGCGCCATGAGCTCACCCGCCCCGACAAGGAAGACGACCGCGTGCGCCAGATCAACGCGCTCAACGCCCAGACCGGCCCGGTGTTGCTGACCTACCGCCATTCAGACGCCGTTGACGCCATCGTGCGCAGCATCAGTGCCGCTGTGCCAGAATTTGACATCAGCGCCGACGGCGGCGTGCGCCACGCGCTCTGGGTGGTACGTGATGCAGCAATCGGCCTGCACCTCGCCGTCGCACTTGAGGCCGTGCCTACGCTTTACATCGCTGACGGCCATCACCGTGCGGCGGCGGCGTCACGCATCGCGGCCAGCCGCCGCGCCGCCAACCGCGGCCACACGGGCGTGGAGAGCTACGACTATTTCCTCAGCGTGACCTTCCCCGACAACCAGATGCAGATATTCGACTACAACCGCGTGTTGCGTGATTTGCACGGTCTGTCGTGCGAGGATTTCATCCGGCGCGTGAAACAGAGTTTCAGCGTGAGTACGAGCGCTGCTCCGGTAAAGCCTGCGCGTGCAGGTGAGTTCGGCATGTATCTGCCGGGCCAGTGGTATCACCTGACACTCAACAACGACCTGATGGCGGAACACGACCCGGTGGCGCGGCTCGATGTCAGCCTGCTGGCCGAGCACCTCATTGAGCCGGTGCTCGGCATCAACGACCCACGCCGCGACAAGCGCATCGATTTTGTCGGCGGCATCCGCGGCCTGTCTGAGCTCGTCAAACGCGTGGACAGCGGGGAGATGGCGGTGGCATTCTCCCTGTTCCCCACCAGCATGCACGATCTGATGGCGGTGGCCGATGCGGGCGAGATGATGCCGCCCAAGTCCACCTGGTTCGAGCCCAAGCTGGCCGACGGCCTGGTGTCGCATGTCCTTGATTAAGCAGGGTGCATTCCATGCACCCTGCCACAGCCTCAAGCATGGTCACCTGAAAAATCATAGGTGAGTGACTCACCCGGTTTCTGGAAGTAATAGCCTTGCGTATAATCGAGACCGTACTGCCATAACAGCGCAAGCGTCGCGGCATCCTCCACACATTCGGCCACAGTAGCGATCTTCGCGCCGCGCGCGGTTTCATTGACCAGCCTGACCCTCTCCTGATTCTCGGGCTTGGCGGCAAGGCCCGGCATGAGAGAGCCGTTGATCTTGAGATAGTCGACCGGGAGATGCTTGATATCCAAAAAAACAGTATTACCAAGAAGTCGATTAGTAAGGCGACACTCTGCTACACGCCACCCCCTGTCTAAAGGGAGGGGCAGGGTGGGGGTAGGGTAAACACGGTAGTGCTCACGCCAGCACCCGCTTGAACGGCATCCCTTCCTGTTCGCGCACCAGGCGCGGCACGAGATAACCCGGCAGGCATGTGCGCAGCCCATGCATCAGGTCATGCGCGCGCGTCTCATCCACTTCGAAGTGCGCCGTGCCCTGCACCCGATCCAGCAGGTGCAGATAGTAGGGCGTGACACCGGCGTCGAACAGGGCCTCGCTCAGCGCCGCCAGCGCCTGCACCGAATCATTGACGCCGGCGAGCAGTACCGACTGATTGAACAGCACTACCCCTGCCGCAACGAGGCGTCCGAGCGCACGCCGCACCGCAGCATCGATTTCATGCGCGTGATTGGCATGCACCACCATCACCGGTTTGAGGCGGCTAGAGGACAGCCAGCCGAGCAGGGCGTCGTCCACGCGCTCCGGCAGCACGATGGGCAAACGGGTGTGGATGCGCAGGTATTTCACGTGCGCAATAGATTGCAGCGAGCGGGACAAGGCCGCCAGGCGTGCATCACTCAGGCTGAGCGGATCGCCGCCGCTCAGAATCACTTCCCGCAGGCTGCTGTCTGCGGCGATATAGTCCAGCGCTGGGCTCCACCCCTCCTGCGCCGGATTGGCCTCCGCGTACGGAAAGTGGCGGCGGAAACAATAGCGACAGTGGATGGCGCAGGCCCCCGTGGCCACCAGCAGTGCGCGCCCCTGATATTTATGCAATACGCCGGGCACCGGCATGGCGCCAAGGTCGCCCACGGCATCGAAGCGGAAGCCCGCTGTCTCGACGCCCTCCTCGGCCACCGGCAGCACCTGGCGCAGCAGCGGGTCATGCACATCGCCCTTACGCATACGCGCCACATAGCCGCGCGGCACGCGCAGCGAAAAGCCCGCAGCCGCCTGCTGCGCGGGCGATAACAGGTCGCAGGGCAACTCCAGCAGTTGCAGCAACTGATCTGGGTCATGGACGGCGTGCGCCAGCTCGCGTTGCCAGTTCGCCGGCGGCAAGGATGCCAAGGGTTGGGCACTCATGTTGCCAAGGAGTCAGAAGGCAGAGAGGAATTTTTTATTTTGTGACTCCTTGGCAAAATACTGTTTTCCCTTACCCCCACCCTATCCCGCCCCCTAAACAGGGGGCGGGGACGTGTCGGACAGTGTAGACTTGGCAACGAATTTGTCAGTAAAATTTCAATGTAAAAATCAGGCAGAGGCAGACAAGCACGATGGCTACCTTCAGTACCAATGAATTCAAAAGCGGTCTCAAAGTGATGCTGGACAATGATCCTTGCGCCATCGTCGAAAATGAATTTGTAAAACCCGGCAAGGGGCAGGCCTTCAATCGCGTCAAGATACGCAACCTGAAAACCGGGCGCGTGATCGAGCGCACCTTCAAGTCCGGCGACACCCTGGAAGGGGCGGACATCATCGACACCGCCATGCAGTACCTGTATAACGACGGCCAGTTCTGGCACTTCATGGTTCCCGACACCTTTGAGCAGCACATAGCGGATAGTAACGCAGTCGCCGACGCAAAAAAATGGCTCAAGGAACAGGATACCTGCACCGTCACGCTCTGGAACGGGCAACCGCTGTTTGTCACCCCCCCTAATTTTGTCACGCTCCGGGTCACCGACACCGACCCCGGCCTGCGCGGCGACACCTCCGGCGGCGGTGGCAAACCGGCCACGCTTGAGACCGGCGCCGTGGTGCGTGTGCCGCTGTTCATCGAAGTGGGCGAGCTGCTCAAGGTGGACACGCGCACCGGCGAGTATGTGTCGCGCGTCAAGGAATAGCTTCTCGCACATCCCGCCCATTGACTTCAACACCCACCTGGAGACCTGCCGCCACACTTGAGACCCTGCGTCTGCGTGCGCGCCTGCTCGCCGCGATCCGGGAATTTTTCGCAGCGCGCGGCGTACTCGAAGTAGACACGCCGGCGCTCTCGCGTGCGGCGAGCACCGATCTTCAATTGCACAGCTTCACCACGCACTACACCGGCCCGGAGGCCCCGGATGGGGCGCCGCTGTTTCTGCATACCTCGCCGGAATTTCCCATGAAGCGCCTGCTCGCGGCGGGCAGCGGGCCGATTTACCAGATCGGCAAGGTTTTCCGCAACGGCGAATGCGGGCGCTGGCACAACCCTGAATTCACCCTGCTCGAGTGGTACCGCCCCGGCTTCGATCACCATGCGCTGATGGACGAGGTCGAGGCGCTGGTGACAGGCCTGCTCGATACGCAGCCGTCCGCGAGCGAGCGCGTGAGTTACGGCGCGCTGTTTCTGCGCCACGCCGGTATTGACCCTCACAGCGCCAGCGCCGTCGAGATCAGGGAGTGCGCCAGCGCGCACGGCGTCGGCGAAGTACCTGGCCTCACGCTCGATGAGCGCGACGCCTGGCTGGACTTGCTACTCACCCATACCGTAATCCCACGCATGGAACCGCAGCGCCTGTATTTTGTGTACGACTACCCGGCCTCACAGGCCGCGCTCGCGCGCATTCGCCCGCCCCCCGCTCCCGGTCAGGCCTGCGCGCTGGCGGAGCGCTTTGAGTTATTCATCAACGGCATTGAACTCGCCAATGGATTTCACGAGCTGGGTGACAGCCCCGAACAGCGCCATCGCTTCGAACGGGATAACGCACGGCGGCAAGCGCAAGGGCTGCCGCCGATGCCGCTTGATGAATATTTACTCGCAGCACTCGCACACGGCCTGCCGCCGTGCGCCGGTGTCGCGCTCGGCATAGACCGGCTGCTGATGCTCGCCGCCGGTGTTGACAGCATCAGCGAGGTCATCGCGTTTCCCTTCGAGCGCGCTTAAGCCTAATTTGATTTCGCTCCGCGCGATATAAAATCGCGTCGGCGACCAAAGGGGAGAGTTGCACTTCTCCCCCCTTTGGAAACCCCAAGGCTTTGTGTCGGCAGAAAGCTGCGGAGTATGAATTAAAATACCCCGCCACCACATCTTTCCAAGGCTTGCGTTTGCGCGCGGCGTTCGCTACTATCTGTCGCAGTGCGTCCTTTTGTGACATGCACAAGTGCCTGAGACTACAGTTTTTTTGCAGTATTCAGGAATTTAATCGGCGGTGTTTTCCGCCTAATAATAATTTACGGGTATAGAGATAGTCATTTATGAAAAATGGTACTGTAAAATGGTTTAACGATTCCAAGGGCTTTGGATTCATCTCTCCCACCGATGGCGGCGACGACATCTTTGTGCACTACTCCACGGTGCAGGGTGACGGATTCAAGTCCTTGGCCGAAGGTCAGGCGGTGGAATTCGAAGCCACGCGCGGCCCCAAAGGGATGCAGGCCACCAAGGTAGTTATCAAGGCCTAAAGCCTGACATCTGCCCGCTTAAAAAATAATAATAATAAGCGTGCAGGTTGAATGTGGGCATTGAAAAATGCCCACATTTTCTATTCTCTCCTCCTCGTAATGCTCTGTACGGTGCAGGTAACCGCGCGTGTTCAGTGCTGACACCGCGCGCAATAATACGTTGAACGCTGCCCCTGCCTGAGCTGCCGCACGGGGCGTCCGCAGGTAGGACACGGCAGGCCATCGCGCCCGTACACGGCAAGCTGCTGCTGGAAATAACCGGGTGTGCCATCGCTTTTACGAAAATCGCGGAGCGTAGTGCCGCCTTGTGCAATCGCCTGCTGCAACACGTCCCGAATCGAACACACCAGGCGCTCACAGCGTTGCAGTGAGACCCGGCCCGTGGCGCGCGCCGGGTGGATGCCCGCCGCAAACAGTGCCTCGCTGGCATAGATATTACCGACGCCCACCACCACCCGGCTGTCCATGATGAATGGCTTGATCGCCGTGCGTCGTCCGCGCGCGCGCCGATGTATATAAGCCGCGTTAAAATCTTCGCCCAACGGCTCCGGGCCGAGCCGGTTCAAGAGTGGATGCGTGAGCGGGTCGCGCTCCGTCCACAGCGCCGCGCCGAAGCGGCGCGGATCCCGCAGCCGCAGACAGGTGTGATCGGTGAACACAATGTCGAGGTGATCGTGTTTTTGTGCGGGTGTGGATACGGGCAGGACGTGCAGACTGCCCGACATGCCGAGGTGCATTATCAGTGTACCGGCGCGACTGCGCAGCAGCAGATACTTGCCGCGCCGTTCTACGGCTTCAATCAACTGCCCCGGCAACCGGCGTCCCAGCGTACGCGGCACCGGCCAGCGCAGACGCGCGTTGCGCACCACCACGCGCGCGACCGTTTTCCCCACACTATGACGCGCAATGCCGCGCCGCGTGGTCTCAACCTCCGGCAATTCAGGCATGATTAGGGTGCGGCGTGCGCGGCGAGACTGAACAATTGTCTGACAGCGGCCGCCGGAAAATGATACTGCACGCCAAGGTCAGCCCGCGCCAGCACCAGATCCGGCGCGCGGCTCACGATATCGAAACGCAGCGGCTGCTCTGCGCCTTCCAGATGAATAAAGATCATATTCTCCGGCTTCGCGCCAGCGCTCACGGGTGTGGCATAGGGGCGCACCTGGATCGCACCCGCACGGCGCCAGGCATCGAGCAGCGCATTAATCACATCCATCGACACCTCCGGCTCCGGCGGCGCATGCGTGCGGTTCGGCGCCTGCATCCAGCCACCCTCGCCCACCCGCACTAGGCGTAGGGCGGGCAGATCGAGCTGCGTGAGACGGCTCCCGGGCGCGAGCAGCGCGGTATCGGCAAATGCAGTGAACTCGCCGATCAGGTCGAAATACACGGTGTCGGTGATGAGGTGCACGCTGTCGTCGAGGCGCACGTAACGGCGTCCGTTGAGCGGCTCGGTAGCGCCGAAGGCGATCTCGGTAGCATCGAGCCACAGGCGTGCACGCGGCTTATCGAGCTTGAACTCGGCCAGCGACACCGCAGCAACGTCCAGGCGCGTGTGACTCCCCGCCTGCGCCACCTGCAACACGGTCTCGACGCGGAATGTATTGGCGGGCATGCGCACCGGCGCGGTCATGATCCAGTCCTGCGCCTTGCGCTCCAGCGCGATCGGCGCGGCGCCGTCGCGTTCGATGCGGAGATGCGTGATGTGCGCCGGCACGAGCGCAGTGAGACTAGGCAACGGCTGTGCCGTGTTGAGGCCGGGCTGATAGATGACGACCAGCACCAGCAACGCCACGCCGCCGAGTAACACCAGATTGAGCCAGGTGCGGGTGGTCATTACTCAGGAGACACAAAGTAAGGATACATCGCAGGCCAAGTGTCTCCTGAGTAAAAACCCTGTTATCTCTACCCTCACCCCCCGTTCAAGCCGGGGGCAGGCTCTGTCCCGCCCCCTCAATAGGGGGCGGGAACGAGGCGGAGAGTGTAGCCTTAATAATGAGCCCATTATTAACTAACGCTTGCGCCGCCGTAGCCAGATCAGCAGCCCGCTCGCCAGCAACATGAGCGGCACGACGAACAGCAGGCCCAGCCCGATCAGCAGCGAAGCGGTGCGCGACAGATGCAGCGCGGTATCGGGCGCGGTCTTGGCCGGGATGGAAATCAGGCTGTCGTCGTGCGCGAGCCAGTTGATGATATTGAGGCCGAGGTCGAGATTGCCGCCGTTGCCGAGGTAGGTGTTGGAGAGGAAATCGCCGTCACCGGTAATCACGATGCGCTGCTCATGCTGCGTGCCGCGCGCGCCGGTGTCCTCCGGTGCGTCGCGCACGAGCGCAACTCCGAGGTTGAGCGGACCCTGCTTGTCACCCTTGCCGGGATCGAGGCTGATGGCGCCGCTTAACGCGCCGGTCTCGGCCCAACTGCGCGCACCGGTCACCAGAAACGCTACGCCGCGCCAGCCGCCGACGCTGTCACCGGCGCTGTCATCGGCCGTGTTCCACTCCATGCCCTGCGCGCGCGGGTACAGCGTAAGGCTGCGGAAATCGCGCGTGACCGGATGCGGGCCGTATTCCGCCACTAGGGCAAATTCGGGACGGCTGACGCCAAGCAACTGGGCGGTGGGATCGACAATGACGCCGGGCACAAACTCCACCCCCAACTGCTCGGCCAGCGGCTTGAGCCCGTGCAGCGGCTCCGGGTCGGTGAGCCAGAGCAGATTGCCGCCGCCCTTCACGTAGTCCTGAATCAGTCTCACCTCGCCCGGCAGCAGATCGGTCTGCGGCGCGGCGATCACCAGCACGCTGGTGGCATCGGGTATCTGCGGATTGGCGCCGAGATTGAGCGTGTGCGCCTTGAGGCCCTTGATCTCCAGTTGCCGCGCCCACAGGCCGAGGTCGTGATTGGCCTCGCCGTGCGGGTCGCGCTCGCCGTGGCCGGAAAGAAACACAATGCTGCGCTCACCGGCGCGCGCCACGCGCGCGAGTGCATTGGTCAACGCCTGCTCTGACAAGGTGCGCAGATGCTCCACGCGCCCGGCATGTTCGATCACCAGCTCGCCGTCCACGGTGACACCCAGTGCGCGTACTTTTTCGGGCGCACTGTCGGGGTTGATGAAGGCTAACTGCATATCCGTCTTGTAGCGCTGGTAGCGCGCGACCAGTTCGCTGATACGCTTGCGTAAAGAAACGTCCTCGCGCGCATACGCCGTGATCTGCACCGCGTCCAGTTCCTTGAGCAGCGTCTGACTCGGCGCCGACAGCGTGTTGCGCGCGCCCGCCGTCCAGTCCGTCTGATAGACGTAACGCGTGCTGAGCCACGCGAGCAGGCCCATCACGCCGACGAACAGCACCACGAAGGCGATGTTTTGCAGCCTGATTTGAAGATGGGATTTGGGCGTGACTTTCATAAGCGTCGGCATAAGCGCCGGGAATCAGTATTGCAGCCGGTCGGCGTCCAGCCGCCGGATGGCGAGCACGAGAAAAATAATGATGAACAGCAGGTAATACACCACATCGGCGCTATTGAACACGCCCTTGAGCATAGCCTCGTAATGGCGCACCAGCGAGAGATAGCCGAACAGCCCGCTCGCATCGGTGCCCGTGTTGCCTGCCCAGTCGATGATCCACAGCAACAGCAGCACGCCGAAGGTGCTCACCGCCGCCACGCCCGGATAACTGGTGAGGGCAGACATGAACAAACCCAGCGCGGCGAAGCTCGCAATCATGAGCCCGAGCCCCATCAGCCCTGCGCCGAACTTTCCGGCGTCCAGCGTGCCGCCGCCCAGCAGCAAGGTCAGCGGCATCAACGCAATGAGCGCCAGCATGATGAAGAAAAGCGCCATCACGCCCAGATATTTTCCGAGGATGATTTCGGTCATCGACAGCGGCGCGCTGAACAACAACGTGAGACTTTGCGCGCGCCTCTCTTCGCTGATGAGCCGCATGGTCAACATCGGCGCCACCAGTAGCAGCACAATGGCGGCGTTGCCGAACAGCGGCGCAACCACAATATCGGTCAGCCCCGGAGCGCCCTCGCGCGCGGCGAGCTGCGGCTGCAATTGCACAAAGCTGTCGAGCTGGATGAGAAACATGTAGGCGATAATGATCTGCACCACCGCGAGTATCACCCACGCTAGCGGCGACAGAAACAGGCTCTTCAGTTCACGTGAGGCGATAGTGAATATCAACATATTGCAACCGCCGGTTCGCTGCGCGTGAGTTCCATGAATATCTGTTCCAGCGACAGCCGCTCAGGACTCAGCTCGTACAGCCCCCAGTTCCACTCTGCGGCATGCCTTGCCACCGCATCGGCTACCTCTGATCCGGTGCAATACAAACGAAAGGTGCCGTCCTCGATCAGATCGACGCCGTGCACCCCGGCAATGGCCTCCAGCGCGGATAACGCGGGCGGCTGGCGCAGCCCCACGCGCAGACTGGCGCCCTGCATGCGCCGCGTCAGCCCTGCGATGCTGTCCTTCAGCACCAGCTCACCGCGATGGATGATCTGCACCTGATCGCAGATCGCCTGCACCTCGGGCAGGATGTGCGTGGAAAGAATCACGCTGTGCTCGGCGGCAAGCTCGCGGATCAGGGCGCGCATTTCGTGTATCTGGATCGGGTCGAGGCCTGCGGTCGGCTCGTCCAGAATCACCACGGCGGGCCTATGCACGATGGCCTGTGCAATTCCGACGCGCTGCCGGTAACCCTTGGACAGATTGCCGATGAGACGGCTGCCCACACCAGTGAGTCCGCAGCGTTGCTTGGCGATATCGAGCGCGGCGCTTTCGCGCGCACGCGGGATGCGGTGCAGGCGCGCGCAATAACGCAGATATTCGTCCACCGTGAGCTCGCGGTACAGCGGCGGCTGTTCGGGCAGAAAACCGATGTGTGTCTTGGCGCGCTTGGGCTCGTCCAGGATATCGACGCCGTTGATCCACACCCGTCCGCGCATGGGCGCGAGGTTGCCGCTGATGATCTGCATGGTGGTGGACTTGCCCGCGCCGTTGGGACCGAGAAAGCCCAGCACCTCACCGCGCCGCACCTCGAAACTCACGTCGCGCAGCGCGCACAGCGCGCCGTAGTAGCGCCACACTTGCTCAACACGAATCAGGGCATCGTTGTTCATGGCGTTGTTATTATTTTCCAGTCAACGGTGGGTCGGCGGAGGCGGGTCATTATCGACCAACAATGCCTGCGCCACCTGCCCCGCCCAGGCAATGGCATCCAGATAGGTCTGCGTGACCTCGCTCGTGCTCCGCTCCACGTAGCGTGCCTCACCCCAGTTCCCGCGATCATACGTAAGCACGCAGAAAAAATAGCCCTGGAAATAATCGAAGCCGAGGTCGCGGCAAAATGCGTAGTTATCCTGCGTCTCTACCTTCTCCGCCAGAAACTTTGCACCGAATTTGCGCAGTAGCGCGACATGCCGTTTCAGTTCGGCGCGATCCAGCGACAGCACATCGATCTTGATAATGTCGGCAAGCCCCACCAACGGACGCAGCGTCTCGTCATAGACAAAATCATCGAGTGCAATGGTGCAGCCCTGACCCGAGAGATGGCGCGCCGCCTCGACCAGCTCTGCATCGACCTTACCGAACACTTCGAGCGTGCGATCATAGATCGGCTGGCGGGCCAGAAAGGCATTGGGCATTGTCAGTCGCCGACTACAGCCAGCCCTTGCGCTTGAAATACACATAGGGCGCCACACCAAATATGACCATCAGCACGATGGCCATCGGATAGCCCCACGCCCAGCCCAGCTCCGGCATCACCCTGAAATTCATGCCATAGATGCTCGCCACCAGCGTCGGCGGCAGAAATACTACTGCTGCGATCGAAAATATCTTGATGATCTTGTTCTGCTCGATGTTGATCATGCCCATGCCGGCATCCATCAGCAGGTTCACTTTTTCATACAGGAAGGCGGAGTGGGCGATGAGCGACTCGATGTCCTTGAGAATTTCGCGCAACTGCTGCGTTTGCACCGCGCTGAAATCACCGCGCCGCAACAGGTACGACAGTGTGCGCTGCTTGTCCATCATGCTGAGGCGCGCGGTGCCGTTCATGTCCTCGCTCGCCGCAATGCGCGTGAGCACCACACCCATGTCCTTCTCTGCGGTGCTGAATACGGTCTGGCTCAACACCTCAAGGTCGGCCTGCAACCGCTCCAGCGTATCCGCCAGGCGCTCGACCTTGATCTCGAACAAGTTGAGCATGATGGTCATGGCGTCATCGGCAAGCCCGGCCTGACGCCGCGCGCGCATGCGGTAGACACGGAAGGTGAGCAGGTCTTCGTCGTGCAGCGTGAACAAACGCCCCTGGTTAAGGGTGAAGGCCACCGTGATATTGCGCGCACGGTCTTCGTAATCGTGCAGAAAATAGGAATGAATGTGGAGGCCGTCTTCGTCCTGGTAAAAGCGCGCGCTGGCCTCGATCTCGACCACTTCGTCGGGCGTCGGCAGCGCCTGGCTGTAGACCTGCTTGACCCAGACCAGCTCTTCTTCGGTGGGCTGGATGAGGTCAATCCACAGCGCCTGCTGATCCAGTTCATCGATACTGCCTATCTGCTGCTGTTCCAGACGGCCATCACGCAGTACAAATGTGGTAATCATGTGCTACGCCTCATGGTGAGTTACGCTCTCATCGGCGCATGTTAAGCGGCCCCTGCATGTGAGGCAACACTTTAAAATGGCTCACCCGCATTTATAGAGACGCCCTATAGTTTATTCGGTCTCCCCGAAGCGCTCGCCGACGAGTTGTTCCAGGCGTTGCAGCGCGGACGTCTCATCTGTACCAGTGGCAATGATGTGCAGCGTGGTGCCCTGTGTGGCAGCGAGCATCATCACGCCCATGATGCTCTTGCCGTTGACTTCGCGCACGCCGCGCGCCAGCCGGATGTCGCTCTCGAATTGCGCCGCCAGGGTGACGAACTTCGCCGCCGCGCGCGCATGCAGACCGAGCTTGTTGCAGATGACGACTTCGCGCAACTGCATGGTCAGCTCGCGCAGACGGGGTTGCAGTACAACACACCGTCTTTGCCGCCGGAGATGGCCTTGTCCACCAGTTCGGCGAGGGCGAGCTGCGGATAATTCAGAATGCGGATCAGCATCGGCAGATTGACGCCCGCAATCACCTGCACGCGCCCGCTGTCGATCAGGTGACAGGCGATATTGCTCGGCGTGGAGCCGTAGATGTCGGTCAGCACCAGCACACCGTTACCCTGATCGAGCGCCTCTACCATTTGGCGCGCCTTGCGCAGCGTTGTCTCAGGGTCGGCATTCTGCGTCACCGAGAGCACCTCGGTGACCAGCGGGCACAGGCCCAGCATGGCGGTGGCGGTGGCGATCAAATCGTCGCCGATGTGGTTGTGAGTAATAATCAACAGGCCGATGGTCATGTGAGATCTCGATGCCGTACCAGTATATTATCGCGCATTGTACGGAAATGATCGGCCAGGCGCTGCGCGAAATATACCGAACGGTGCTGACCACCGGTGCAGCCCAGCGCCACCGTCATGTAGCTGCGATTCTCCGCCTCAAACGCGGGCACCCAGTGTTCGAGAAACGCCGTGATCTGTTCGCCCATCTGCTTGACTGCGGACTGCTCCGCGAGATAGGCCGCCACCGGGGCATCGAGGCCGTTGAGCGGACGCAACACCTCGTGCCAGTGCGGGTTGGGCAGGCAACGCAGATCGAACACGAAATCGGCGTCCGCCGGAATGCCGCGCTTGTAGGAAAATGACTGAAACAGGATCGACATCGCGCTGCGGCCTTTGGTTTCCATGCGCCCGCGCACTTGATCGCGCAATTGATGCACGTTGGTCTCGCTGGTGTCGAGGTGGGTGTCGGCATGCGCGAACATCGGCGCCAGCAGCCTGCGCTCATAGGCGATGGCCTCGGCCAGCGGCATGCCGAGGCGCGACAGCGGATGCTTGCGCCGCGTCTCGCTGAAACGCTTGAGCAGCGTCTTGTCGTCGGCGTCGAGGAAGATCATCTCGCACGCCAGCCCGCCGTGTTTGATCTCGTCCAGCAGTTGCGGCACGTGGTGCAGATCGTCGGCGAGCGTGCGCGCGTCGATGCCAACCGCAGCATTCTCGTAGCCCTGCTGCACGCCTTTCGCAAGCCCGGCGGCAAAGGCCGGCAGCAGGCCCACCGGCAGGTTGTCGATGCAGTAGTAGCCCAGGTCTTCCAGCGCCTGCAGCGCAGTGCTCTTGCCGGAGCCGGAAAGCCCAGTGACGATGACGAGTTTCATGCCGTACGTTAATCCTAAGTCAGTAGATAAGACTACACTTTCGGCCACGTCCCCGCCCCCAGTTTAGGGGGCGGGACAGAGCCTGCCCCCGGCTTGAACGGGGGGTGGGGGTAGAGTAAACAGGGTTTTTACTCAGGAGTCACATCATTAATGCGGTGGCTTTATTTTCTGACTCCTGAGTGACGCTGCATGAGGTCGCGTTGACGCTGGACAAAATCCTCTGCCGCGTCATAACCGCTACGACGCAGTTTGAAATCGCGCACCAAGGTTTCGATGAGTAGGGCGGTGTTGCGGCCCGGCCTGAGCGGCAGCGTCACTTCAGGAATGTCACGGCCCAGCACCGTGCAGGTGCGATAGTCCGGTGCGAGGGTGTGCAAGCTAGCAGGCTGTTGAAAAAAAGCCTGCGTGCGG
>CAWUTX010000071.1:0-9753 GCA_963925015.1 uncultured Gammaproteobacteria bacterium | reverse complement strand
CGCGGGCGCATGGATGCGCAGGAGCGACCCGTTACGTCCCCACCCCCTGTTGAGGGGGCGGGACAGAGCTTGCCCCCGGCTCCAACAGGGGGTGGGGGTAGAGTCAACAGGGTTTTTACTCAGGAGTCACAGCACTATTGTTGTAGCTTTGATTTGCTGACTCCTGAGTAGCAGTGTAGCGGTGGCGGTTCGACTTTTAGGGGCCCCGGCCTTAGAATTACGGGCTTGATATGCCCGTTATTGGGCAGGGGACGGGATAATCCAGTGGAATCGGGGGCGGGAATGGAGAGTTTGCAGGCGGGCAGCGATGTATTGTTTGTCTTGGTCGGCGCGGTGATGGTGCTCGCCATGCACGCCGGGTTTGCTTTTCTTGAGCTGGGGACGGTACGGCACAAGAACCAGGTCAACGCACTGGTCAAGATCATCTGCGATTTTGCCGTTTCAACCATTGCCTATTTCTTCATCGGATACGGTGTGGCCTACGGTGTGTATTTCATGCAGGGGGCGGAAGAGCTGGCGGCGAAAAACGGTTATGAGCTGGTGAAGTTTTTCTTCCTGCTCACGTTTGCGGCAGCCGTGCCGGCCATCATCTCGGGCGGCATAGCCGAGCGTGCCAAATTCAACCCGCAACTGGCGGCGACTTTCGCCTTCGTAGCGCTGATCTACCCGTTTTACGAGGGCATAGTGTGGAACGGCCATTACGGCGTGCAGGACTGGCTCGCCGCCACCTTCGGCGCCAAATTCCACGACTTCGCCGGCTCGGTAGTGGTGCATGCAATGGGTGGCTGGATGGCGCTGGTCGCAGTCGTGATGCTGGGTGCGCGCCGCGGGCGTTACGGTAAAGACGGGCAGGTATTCATGCACCCGCCGTCGAGCATTCCCTTTCTGGCGCTGGGCGCATGGGTGCTGACCGTAGGCTGGTTCGGGTTTAACGTCATGTCGGCCCAGTCGGTCGCAGCGGTGAGTGGGCTGGTGGCAGTGAACTCGCTGATGGCTATGGTGGGCGGCATACTGGCCGCCCTGTTCATCGGTCGCAACGATCCCGGCTTTGTGCACAATGGCCCGCTGGCCGGGCTGGTGGCGGTGTGCGCGGGCTCCGATATCATGCACCCGCTGGGCGCGCTGGTGACCGGGGTGCTGGCCGGCGCTTTATTCGTCTGGACGTTTACGTTGACGCAAAACAAGTGGAAGATCGACGACGTGCTCGGGGTGTGGCCGTTGCACGGACTGTGCGGTGCGTGGGGCGGCATCGCGGCAGGTATTTTCGGGTTGGAGGCGCTGGGCGGCCGTGGCGGCGTGAGCTTGACCGCGCAGTTGATCGGCACGGCAGGCGGCGTCGTGATCGCGCTGATAGGTAGTTTTGTGGTGTACAGCGTGCTCAAGAAAACATTCGGGCTGCGCCTCAGCGCGGAAGAGGAGTTCGCCGGCGCTGACCTCAGCATTCACAAGATTGGCGCCACGCCGAAATATGATGATTGATCTTATGTGCGACGCATGACGCGCAAGCTGTACATCCATACTCACGGTTGTCAGATGAACGAGTACGACTCCGCGAAGATGGCGGATGTGCTCGCGGCCTCACACGGCCTGGTGCTGACCTTGACGCCGGAAGAGGCGGACGTGCTGCTGCTGAACACCTGTTCCATTCGCGAGAAGGCCCAGGAAAAGGTATTTTCACACTTGGGCCGCTGGCGCGAGTGGAAGCTGACGCGGCCTGATCTGGTGATTGGTGTTGGCGGCTGCGTGGCGAGTCAGGAAGGCGAAAATATTCGTACGCGTGCGCCGTATGTCGATATGGTATTCGGCCCGCAGACCCTGCACCGCCTGCCGGAGATGATCGAGCAGGTATGGAACACGCACACACCGGTGGTCGATGTCTCGTTTCCCGAAATTGAAAAGTTTGATCGCCTGCCCGCGCCGCGGGCGAATGGGCCCGCCGCGCTGATCTCTATCATGGAAGGGTGCAGTAAATACTGCACGTTTTGCGTGGTGCCATATACGCGCGGCAAGGAGATGAGCCGCCCGCTAGCCGATGTGCTGCGCGAAATCACGCAACTCGCCGCACAGGGTGTGCGCGAGGTGACGCTGCTGGGACAAAACGTCAACGCCTACTGCGGTGCGATGGACGACGGCGACAGCGCTGATCTGGCGCTGCTCATCCATTACGTTGCCGCTATTGATGGCATTGAACGTATCCGCTTCACCACCTCGCATCCGGTGGAATTTTCCGAGAACTTGATTAATGCCTACGCCGAAATGCCGCAGCTGGTCAACCATCTGCATCTGCCGGTGCAGAGCGGTTCGGACCGTATTTTGCGCTTGATGAATCGCCACTATATGGCACACGAATATAAAGACAAGATTCACCGTCTGCGTGAGGTGCGGCCTGGGATCAGCCTCACTTCCGATTTCATTGTGGGATTCCCGGGCGAGACCGACGCCGATTTCCAGGCCACGATGAATTTGATTGAAGAAGTGGGCTTCGATCAGTCGTTCAGTTTTATTTACAGCCCGCGCCCAGGCACGCCTGCGGCGAATCTGCCCGATCCGGTGCCGTTGGAGGTAAAGCAGTGCCGTCTCGCGGAATTACAGACGCGCAACAACGCGCAGGCCGCTGACATCAGCCGTCGCATGCTGGGTGGTGTGCAGCGCGTGCTGGTGGGGCGTCCGGCACGCCACGCGCATCAGTTCGCCGGCTACACTGAAAACAATCGCGTGGTGAATTTTTACAGTGATGAAAATCTTATCGGCCAGTTCGTCGATGTACGCATCACCGAAGTGCAGCCGAATTCGCTGCGTGGCGAACTCGTGGCGCCGCATTAGCTCATGGCCAAACGACTGAATCCGCAGGCAGTGAAGATCGATCAGCCGCATTCGAGGGACATTGTGCTCGAGCCCGCCGACAATCAGCGCCTAGCCAACCTGTGCGGCCAGTTCGACGAACACCTGCGCCAGGTGGAGAGCCGTCTGGGTGTGGAGATCAACAACCGTGGCAACATGTTCCGCATCATCGGCGACGCTGTCCCGGTGCAGGCGGCGACCGAGGTGCTGAAGGGGTTGTATGCCGAGGCGCAGCGCGAGCCGCTTACGCGCGAGCGTGTACACCTGGTTTTAAACAGCGGCGAGATCGACGCGCTTGCAGACGCGGCGGAGGCAGAAGCCGCGCGCACGGAGGTCAGCATCCGCACGCGCCACGGCATGATTCAAGGGCAGAATCCGAACCAGCGCCGCTACCTGCAACATATTCAGGCGCACGACATCAATTTCGGCGTCGGCCCGGCGGGCACCGGCAAGACTTATCTCGCGGTGGCGTGCGCGGTCGAGGCGCTGGAGCGCGAGCGCGTGCGGCGTCTGGTGCTGGTGCGCCCCGCCGTCGAGGCCGGCGAACGTCTCGGCTTTCTGCCGGGCGATCTTGCGCAGAAGATCGATCCGTATTTGCGCCCGCTGTACGACGCGCTGTACGAGATGCTCGGCTTCGAGCGCGTCGCCAAGCTCATCGAGCGCAACGTGATCGAGGTCGCGCCGCTCGCCTACATGCGCGGGCGCACGCTGAACGAGGCGTTCATCATTCTTGATGAAGCGCAAAACACCACGGTCGAACAGATGAAGATGTTTCTCACGCGCATCGGTTTCGGTTCCACCGTGGTGGTGACCGGCGACGTGACGCAGGTCGATCTGCCGCGCGAGCGCAGGTCGGGCTTGCGCCACGCGGTCGAGGTGCTGAAGGGCGTGGAAGGCATCAGCTTCAGTTTTTTTCGCGCGCAGGATGTGGTGCGCCATCCGCTCGTGCAACGCATAGTCACGGCTTATGAAAACTACGAGCGCAACGCAGATACTCAGGGGAAATAGTATTCACGTGCAATACGCCGTCACGCGCCGTGGGCTACCGCTGGTTAAAGACATCCGGCGCTGGGCGCTGGCTGCACTCGACGGCCGATGCAACGCGGCGGAAATGACGGTGCGCATCGTGGACGAAGAGGAAGCTGCGCGTCTGAACAGCGCCTACCGTCACAAGCGCGGCGCGACCAACGTGCTATCCTTTGCGTCCGGAGAGAAGGATGTCCCGGAGTATCTGGGCGACCTCGTGATCTGCGCTCCGGTGGTATCGCGCGAGGCACGCGAGCAGCACAAGACACCGGCGGCGCATTGGGCGCATATGGTGGTGCACGGCACGCTGCATCTGCTGGATTATGACCACCGCGATGACGCCGAGGCCGCCGTCATGGAGCGGATGGAGACGCGTATGCTAGCGGGCCTTGGTTATCCTGACCCTTATAGAACTGAAAAATAATTATGACTGACGACGAAACCTCCGTATCCCCTCCTCGTTCCTGGCTCGACCGCCTGAGCCAGGTGCTGCTGGGCGAACCGCAGGATCGTGAGCAACTGATCGCGCTGCTGCGCGACGCCGAAGGCCGCAACCTGCTCGATGCCGACGCGCTGACCATGATCGAAGGCGTGCTGGCTGTATCCGAGCTGCGCGTGCGCGACATCATGGTGCCGCGTTCGCAGATGGTGGTGGTGCCGCACGATGCGCGTCCGGAAGAATTTCTGCCGCTCATCATCGAGTCGGCCCACTCGCGCTTTCCGGTGGTGGGCGAAAGCCGCGACGAGGTGGTGGGCATACTGCTTGCCAAGGATCTGCTCGGCTATTTTTCCGAGGGCGGCAAAAATACCTTCAAGGTGCGTGACGCACTGCGTCCGGCGGTGTTCATCCCGGAGAGCAAGCGCCTCAACGTGCTGCTCAAGGAATTCCGCGACAGCCGCAATCATATCGCCATGGTGGTGGATGAATACGGCGGTGTGGCGGGGCTGGTGACGATTGAAGACGTGCTCGAGCAGATCGTTGGCGAGATTGAAGATGAGCATGACGTCGATGACGAGGCCTTCATCATCAAGCACAGCGACACCAATTACACCGTGCAGGCGCTGATGCCGGTGGAGGAATTCAACCGTGAATTCGGCACCGATTTCAGTCGCGAGGAATTTGACACCATCGGCGGCGTGCTCACCCACCATCACGGCCGTCTGCCCAAGCGCGGCGAGACTATTACGCTGGCCCATCTGCGTTGCAAGGTGTTGCGCGCCGACAGTCGGCGACTGCATCTGTTGCAGGTGATGGTGCGCACGTCCGCCGACAGCGCGGCATCCCCCACATCCTCCTCTGTGTGAAGCCACTTCTGTTGCGTAAGCTCGCGGGCTGGCGCGGCGATACGCTCAGCCTGCTGGCCGGCGCACTGTTACCCCTCGCCTTCGCTCCGCTGGGCCTGTTTCCGCTCGCACTGGTGGCGCTGGTGCTGCTGTTTTCCGTCTGGATCGAGGTATCACCGCGCCGGGCGCTGTGGCGAGGCTGGCTGTTTGGCGTCGGCCAGTTCGGCGTGGGTGTGTCGTGGGTGTATGTCGCAATACACGACTTCGGCTATGCCGGCATTTTCCTGGCGAGCTTTTTAACGGCGCTGTTTGTCGCGCTGCTCGCACTGTTTCCGGCGGCGCTGGGTTATTGCGTCACGCGTTTCTTTCCGGTCGCAGAGCAGGCCACGGAGCAGAAAAAAATCCTGCTGATCCTGCTCACCGCGTGGCCCGCCGCGTGGACATTTGTTGAATGGCTGCGCGGCTGGCTGTTTACCGGCTTCCCATGGCTTAATGCAGGTTACAGCCAGATCGATGCGCCACTTGCGGGGCTCGCGCCGCTCTTGGGCGTGTACGGCGTGTCGTGGGCGGTGGCGTTCTCCGCCGGGTTGCTGCTCACGCTGTGGCTGGCCGGTAAAAAACAAAAAATGGCCGCGCTCGCGGCGCTGACCGCGCTATGGGCGGGTGCGGCGCTGCTCGGCCAGGTGCAGTGGACGCACGCACAAGGAAAACCGCTGCGCGTCGCACTGGTGCAGGGCAACATCCCGCAGGAAATAAAATGGCAGCCGGAGCAGGCGCAGCGGACGCTCGACCTCTATCTCGATCTCACGCGGCGTCATTGGGGCAGCGATCTGATCGTCTGGCCGGAGGCGGCGCTGCCCCTGTTTTATCATCAGGTCGCCGACAATTATCTCACCGGATTGCAGAACGAGGCGCGCACGCACCACACGGATATGCTGATCGGGATTTCGGTGCTGGAGCGCGAATCAAAACGCTATTACAACAGCATGTTGAGTCTCGGCAGCAGCAGCGGTTTTTATTACAAACGTCACCTGGTGCCGTTCGGCGATTATCTCCCGTTCGATGACTGGCTGCGCGGGGTGATTGGTTTTTTTGATCTACCCATGTCGGGTTACAGCGCCGGGCCGGCCGGGCAGCCGCTGCTGGAGGCCGCCGGTTACAAGATCGGCGTGTCGATTTGTTACGAAGACGTGTTCGGCGAGGAAATCATTCAAGCCTTGCCGCAGGCGGCGCTGCTGGTGAACGGCACCAACAACGCCTGGTACGGCGATTCATTCGCCCCGCATCAGGCGTTGCAGATGTCACGCATGCGCGCGCTGGAAACCGGGCGCTATATGCTGCGCGCCACCACCAACGGCATCTCGGCGATCATTGACGAGCAGGGGAAAGTCCTAGCGCGCTCGCCGCAGTTCGAGACCCACGTGGTGACGGGTAACGCACAGCCGATGGCGGGCACGACACCCTATGTGCGCTGGGGAAATTACGTTGTAATCATCGCTCTGCTGTTGGCATTGCTGTGGCCCGTGCTGCGTAAGAAACCTGCGCAACAAAACCCAGTCGATTCCGCGTAAAATAACCCACTTTACTTTGCAGCCACACCGGATTGAAGCGACATGGACGAACAGTATCATCCAGAAAAAATAGAACAGGAAGTCCAGCGCTACTGGGATGAGCATCAGATATTCAAGGCGCAGGAAGACCCCGCGCGCCCGAAGTATTATTGCCTGTCGATGTTTCCCTACCCGAGCGGCCGCCTGCACATGGGCCATGTGCGCAACTACACCATCGGCGATGTGATCGCGCGTTATCAGCGCACACAGGGCAAGAATGTGTTGCAGCCCATGGGCTGGGACGCGTTTGGTCTGCCCGCCGAAAACGCCGCGATGCAGAACAGCGTGCCGCCCGCGCAGTGGACCTATGACAACATCGCCACCATGCGCGGGCAGTTGAAAAGTCTGGGCTTCGGTTATGACTGGTCGCGCGAGCTGGCCACCTGCGATCCTGAATATTACCGCTGGGAGCAGTGGCTGTTCACGCGTTTGTTCAAGAAGGGCATCATCTACAAGAAGAGTGGCGTGGTGAACTGGGATCCGGTGGATCAGACCGTGCTGGCGAACGAGCAGGTGATCGACGGGCGCGGCTGGCGCAGCGGCGCACTGGTCGAGAAGCGCGAGATTCCGATGTACTATTTCCGCATCACCGCCTATGCCGAAGAATTGCTCGCCGGGCTCGATCACCTACCCGCCTGGCCTGAGCAAGTGAAGGCCATGCAGAGAAACTGGATCGGCAAGAGCCGTGGCATGGAGGTGCATTTCCCGTATGCCGACGGCAGCGGCGTTCTGAAAGTATTCACCACGCGCCCCGACACGCTGATGGGCGCGACCTATGTCGCAGTCGCCGCCGAACATGCGCTGGCCACACAGGCCGCAGCGAAAAATCCCGCGCTGCGCGTCTTCATCGAAGAGTGCAAAAAAGGCGGCGTGACCGAGGCCGAGCTCGCCACGCAGGAAAAGAAAGGCATGGCGACGGGTGAGTTTGTCACCCATCCGTTTAGCGGAGAAAAATTACCGGTGTGGGTGGCGAACTACGTGCTCATGGGTTACGGCGAAGGCGCGGTGATGGCGGTACCGGCGCACGATGAGCGCGATTTTGAGTTTGCGATGAGGTATCAACTTCCGGTCAGGCAAGTGATACGTCCTGCGGATGGCGATCTCGCATCTCCGCTGGCCACCGCTTACACCGAACCCGGCATCTTGCTCAATTCCAACGCGTTTGACGGCCTCGATTTCGAGGGCGCTTTCAATAAAATGGAGGCCGCGCTCAAGGCGAAGAATCTCGGCGAGTCGCGCATCCAGTTCCGCCTGCGTGACTGGGGCATTTCGCGCCAGCGCTACTGGGGCTGCCCGATTCCGATCATTCATTGCGCCGATTGCGGTGACGTGCCGGTGCCGGATAAGGATTTGCCCGTCGTGCTACCGGAAGACATCGTGCCGGACGGCAGCGGCAACCCGCTTGCCAAGCTGCCCGCGTTTTACGAAGCTACTTGTCCGCAGTGCGGCAAACCGGCGCGGCGCGAGACCGACACCATGGATACCTTTGTGGAATCGTCCTGGTACTACGCACGTTACTGCTCGCCCGGTTGCACGAGCGGCATGGTGGACGCGCGCGCACGTCACTGGTTGCCGGTGGATCAATACATAGGCGGCATCGAACACGCGATCCTACACCTCCTGTACGCGCGCTTCTTTCACAAGCTGATGCGCGACGAAGGGCTGGTGGCGGGCGATGAGCCGTTCACCCAACTGCTCACGCAGGGCATGGTGCTGGCCGAGACCTTTTATCGCACCCATGCGAGCGGCAAGAAGGAATATTTTTTCCCGCACGACGTGACCATGGCACGCGACGCCAAGGGGCGTACCGTGGCGGCGACGCTCAAGCGCGATGGCCAGCCGGTAACGGTGGGCGGCATCGAAACCATGTCGAAATCAAAAAACAACGGCGTCGATCCGCAGGAGTTGATCAGAAAATACGGCGCCGATACCGCACGTCTATTCATGATGTTCGCCGCGCCGCCGGAGCAGACGCTGGAGTGGTCCGACGCCGGTGTGCAGGGCACCTATCGTTTCCTGAAGAGATTGTGGACGTTTGCCTATGCGAATAATGCCCTGTTGGCGGCTGCATCAGACAAGACTGTATCCTGGAAGAACGCGGCCCCGGAACATACCGCCGTGCGCCGAGAGGTGCATCAGGCGCTCAAGCAGGTCAACTACGACATGGGCAAGCACCAGTTCAACACCGTGGTGTCCGGCACCATGAAAATATTAAATGCGCTCGAACGTGCGCCCAAAGCGGCTGAGGTGGTGAGGGAAGGTCTGGGCATCCTGCTGCGGCTGCTGGCGCCGATCACGCCGCACATCACGCACTGTTTGTGGAAGGAATTCGAGCTCGGCGGCGATGTCATTGACGCGCCGTGGCCGGAGGTGGACGAGTCCGCGCTGGTGCAGGATGAAATCGAGCTGGTGGTGCAGGTGAGCGGCAAGCTGCGCGGGCGTATAATGGTGGCCGCACAGGCTGATACCAAGACGATAGAAAACACCGCGCTGGGTGACGTCAACGTCAAGCGTTTTACGGATGGAAAAACGGTGAAGAAGATTGTGGTAGTACCGGGCAAACTGGTGAATATTGTCGTGGCTGATTAAAGGGCACCTCTAAAAACCCGCTAAAGTCACGATGGCCGCGTTGGAAATGCGCTCAAAATGCTCGTGTACTACCTGTACACTGTGCTTTTTCGCGCATTCCCGCCTTGCCCTCGCGCCTTGATCGAATTTTTAGAGATACCATAAAGTGGAGCGAACATGAAAACACGTATAGCGATATGGGGAATGATGCTGCTGCTCACGGGCTGCGGATTTCATCTGCGCGGCGACGGTTTCAGCACGTCGTCACTGTCCGCGCTGCCGCCGGTGTACCTTCAAAGCGGCAATCCGCAAGGCGGTGTGATGGTGGAATTGCAACGCCATGGGCATCAACGCGGTGCGCGTTTCACCACCGACAGCAGCGAGGCGGAGATGGCGCTGAATATCGGCGCTGAGAATTTCGAGC
>CAWUTX010000070.1:0-8144 GCA_963925015.1 uncultured Gammaproteobacteria bacterium | reverse complement strand
AGGCTGGCCATCTCTTCACGATAATCTCAGGACAGCTATATTCGCTTTCTTTTGAACTTGAAACCCTTCAAGAAAATGACGCGAGTGCAGAAATTCTAGCTTCGATAGATTTGGACGTCATTGAAAAGACGTTCTCCGAATTCCGTCGATTTAGGAGCAGCTTTAATAATGAAAAAACGCCCACCTTAACTTTTGTACTCAAGGGAGTCCAACTGTGCAACCGATTACTGCTGCTTCTCGACGAAACAGCGCTGCAGGGTCTCATCCACGATTCAATTGCGCACCGAGCCTCCGTCCAATTGCGCGATTTTCTTGCTATGGTTCGTGGACTACAGTTCCACGCTGCCGAAACCCCAGAAAACGTCAATGATCTCATTCTGGGATATTGCGAACGGATCAGCCCGGAAATCAGCGATGCCGATCTTGATTCGTGGCTGAGTCAGAGCGATGACCCAGAGGCTTTCAAGAAACACCTAATTCAGCAGATCGCGAACAATTCGATCCTAGAAGATGTTGTCTTCGAACTCTCCCTGACACCAAAATCCACTCTGTCCAATCTCGGGGGAGGGCGTTTTTATAATATCTTCATCAGTCTCATAGAAGGCCTCGCAGCATGCGGGGAAACTGAGATTAGGATCGAGACATTTATCGATGACGGCTTCATCGTGTTACGCCTCTCTGGTCGAAGATCTGTGTCGGATTCAAGCTTCGTCCCCGAACGACTAAATCTCTACAGACGTACTCTGGCATGGCTTGGTGGCGAATTGCGTTATGGGGGTGGAACGCGATTTGACATGAGAATACCCGCTCTGCATTTTCTAGAAGACTCAGCGCACAGCGTTTCGGCTGACATAACCGCATCGATCGTCTTAGAGGACGAAATCGTGATGACAGCGCCCCGCCGGAGCTATATTAAAGTCCCTGTCAACACTAAAACATCGTTCAGTCTGATTTTGGAGACCTTTAGCACGTTTTGGCTGGAAAACGGTCTCGAGGCTGGAGGACAGCCGGATTTTGCTATCGCCCTCGAAGAGGTGTTTTCTAATGTTTCGAAGCATTCGTCATCCATTGCAGAGGACATCACGTTTGAGCTTACGCTCAGCCTTTGTGCAGACGTCCTGTCCATGGTCGCTGCGGATTCTGGATCTTATTTCGATCCGCTATCGGTAGCGCAACCTGACCTAGATGCCGATTTAGAAGAGAGCGAGCCAGGCGGGCTAGGCATTTTTTTAATACTCCAGCTGATGGATCAAGTCACTTATTTGCGTGAAAATTCGAAAAACGTCCTCACGATGTCTAAAGCTATTCTTATGACGACTCGAGACCGAGCACTCCCCGGGAGCTTGCAAGATAAAAATGAAGGTTCATCAGACTTGCCCGGGAGTGTTTTACGCTAGCACGCCAGGAGAACAAGAGGGTGAACCCATCGCAATCGGCGTCGCCATCTAGATTGCCAGCGGTTGCGCGCTACGGGTATGCGAATCAATGTCTAACGAATTCATATAGTCGAGGCTTTCGCTTTACAATGCCAGTCACCCAACCACCGTCAATGTCAGCGCTGCGAGCGCCAGCTCGCCATGGCTAAATGCCCCGGGAACAGCACTTGGTGGTCGCCTGAACACCCCAAAAGGTCTGAATTACAAGATGAAAAGCATTGCAAAACAATTATTATTGCTTACGTATTTGCCGCTTCTTGCGCTATTTGCGATCCTGATTACCGAAATCTTGGGTGCAAAATCCAATAGTTTAGATATCCGGAAAAACGAGATCCGCCGACATGGCGAAGTAGGCTATACAGTGCTGCAGCACTATCACACGGAAGAGCTTGCGGGGAGACAGTCAACTTCTGAAGCAAAACGCAACGCGATTAGTGCGATTAAAATTCTTCGGTACGGTTTAAGTAATAGCGAAAGCAGATTCGGGTACTACTTCCTGCAGGATGACAAACTTCCTTTCCCAACCATGATCATGAACGCTTATCTACCAGAGCTTGACGGAAAATCGAGCAATCTTCCTAAATTTAAATCAGCGACTGGCATTCAATATGGACTGAAGGGGCAGGAAGAATCACTGGATGAGCCAATCAACCTTTTCACTGGGTTTGCAAAAATAGGTAACACCGCCGGAGAAGGTTTCTTGACTTATCCATGGCCGAAGCCTCAGACCACCGGACAGCTATCAGCAGCCTCTGCGGTTGTCTTGCAAAAATCGGACAGCCAGGGACAGTTATTTCCGAAAATGTCTTACGTAAAAAAATTTGAGCCATGGGGTTGGATTATCGGCACGGGCGTATATCTCGACGATATTCAAAATGAATTCGTCAGACAATTACAAAGACTGGCTGTTTTCTTTGTGGCGATTTGCAGCCTGCTTTTAATAATCACGATGCGCATATCCAAGAAGATCGCGAGTTCGATTAATTCGGTCGCTGACGTTATGATAGAAATTGAAAAAAGCGGCGATCTTCGTCGCCGGATGAGTGCTACCGGAATTGAGGAAGTGATTAAAATCGCGACTGCCTTCAACAGCATGCTGCAAAGTTTTTCGACCATTGAAGAATTAAGCGCCGAGCTTAGCAAAAAAAATAGAGATCTTGCGCGAGCGGAAAGTCAAATCAGAGAGGAACTGGCGATAGCACGAGAAATGCAATCGGCGGTTCTACCCAAAAGTTTTCCACGCAGTCTGAGTAGTTCGGGCGCAGCGCGAATGCTTGCCGCCACGACCATGGGCGGGGATTTTTACGATTTTATAGAGCTTTCGGACGGAAAAATTGGCTTGGTGATTGCCGACGTGTCGGGTAAAGGCGTACCGGCGGCTTTTTTTATGGCGGTTTCGCGCACGAATCTCAGGAGCCTTGCTAACGCCGCCTCCGGACCCGGACATTGCCTGGAGTTAACAGACGCGGTTCTGTGTACCCAGAATTCCATGGAGTTGTTCGTCACTATTTTTTATGCGGTATTTGACCCAAAAACGAATGTCTTGGTCTACGCAAATGGGGGGCATAATCCGCCGATTATCAGGCGGGAAGACGGCCGTATTGAATTTTTGTCAGGCGTTAGCGACGTCGCGCTGGGCTATTTTCCAGGTAGTTTTCAAGAGAAAGCGGAGCAGCTCGCGGATGGCGATTGCGTGCTCTTCTACACCGACGGTGTCACAGAGGCTTTCAATACGCATGGTGAGATGTACGGGGAGGAGCGGCTGGAAAAACTTATGGCAAAGCACCGGGGGGATGCTCAGTCGCTGGTTGATCTGGTTTTCAAGGATGTCGGAGATTTTGCGGCCGGAACACCACAGTCAGATGACATCACGGTCTCCGTGCTTCAAGTTGACTCCAAGGGGGGTCTGCGGACAGAGGAACGCCACGCAGTCTGAAGGGGGGTGGGCGATAACAGGTCAGGTTGCTTTTGTGGACGTCTTTCTAAATCATGAGCAGGGCACCTTCGTTGGAAGCCACCGAGTGGGTCGCTAAAAGCCCAGGAGTAGGGCATCAACATGGCCGGCGTCTTGCCCCCGGTGTCAGGTTAGATGTGGATGACTCGCGTTTTTGCATAATTCCGTGACATGAACCCTATTTGAACCAGATCTTAAGTCAATTTCATGCAATGTTGTCAGTAACGAATCCTATATGACGCCGATAAAGGTATCATGAAGCCATGAACAGAGAATTTAGGGTTGTGAAAGCGGGTCATCAAGCGCCGTTCGCCTCAAACGCAACGCTCGCCGGGGGCGCGCAAGGCCAGACCCTGCTGGACGAAAAGGGCGCGCAGCCCACCGCCACTTGGTGCAGCGCTTGCGTGAAGAGAGCATGAGCGCAGACCTTGACCACCAGGGGCTGCGGTGACGTTGCGCGACACCGGCTTTCGCGGCAACAAGGCCGCACTGCCCAGCAAGCCCTGCGTAGCTTGCGGTCTGTCTATGAGCTGGCGGCGCAACTGGGCCAAGAACTGGGCCGACGTCAAATACTGTTCCGACGCCTGCCGGCGCAAGAAAGCTGCAAATGGCTGAACCCAGGTCTTTGATCGTCGTGCTGGGCGACCAGCTCGACCTGGGAGCAGCGGCTTTCGACAGTTTCGATGCGTCGGTTGACGCGGTGTGGATGGCCGAGGTCGCAGAAGAGTCGACCCACGTCTGGTCGACCAAGCCGCGCACCGCCATGTTTCTGGCCGCCATGCGCCACTTTGCACTGGCTTTACAACACGCCAAGCGCCCGCTGCACTACACCCGGATGGACGCGCCCGGCAACGCTGGCAGTCTGGCAGCGCAGCTGCAAGTTGACATCCTGCGCCTGAAGCCGGGCCGCCTGGTGATGACGGCGCCTGGCGACTGGCGGGCGCTGGAAGCCATCAAGGGCGTGGCATTGGCCAATGGGTTGCCGCTGGACATTCACGAAGACCGCCACTTCTACAGCAGCGTGGCCGATTTTGCGGCGCATGCCAAGGGCCGCAAATCACTGCGCATGGAGTACTTTTATCGCGAGCAGCGCAAGCGACACCAGATCTTGATGGAAGGCGACGAGCCGGTCGGTGGCCAGTGGAACTTTGACGCTGACAACCGCGAGGCCTTTGGCGCTGCCGGCCCAGGCGCGGTGCCGCCGCGCGCGCACTTCAAGCCAGACGCCGTGACGCGCGAGGTGATCACATGGGTCAACACCCGCTTCGCAGCGCACCCGGGCCGGCTGGACAGTTTTGCCTGGCCCGTCACGCGCGCGCAGGCGCTGCAGTCTCTGCAAGCCTTTATCCAGGACCGCCTGCCCTTGTTTGGGCAGTTTCAGGACGCCATGTGGCCGGGCGACCCGTGGCTGTACCACGCGCACCTGTCGGCCGCGCTGAACCTGAAGCTGCTCAACCCGCGTGAGGTGGTGGCTGCAGCCGTTGATGCGCACCGCAGCGGGCACGCGCCACTGGCCAGCGTGGAAGGTTTCATCCGGCAGATCTTGGGTTGGCGCGAGTACGTGCGTGGTGTTTACTGGACCCAGATGCCCGCCTACCTGGAACGCAACGCGCTCGACGCGCAGCAAGACCTGCCGGCCTGGTTCTGGACCGGCGCCACCGACATGGTCTGCTTGCGCGACGCGTTGAAGCAGACGCTGGAGCATGGTTATGCCAACCACATTCAGCGCTTGATGGTGACCGGCCTGTACACCTTGATGCTGGGCGTGCAGCCCAAGCAGGTGCACGGCTGGTACTTGGCGGCCTATGTCGATGCCGTCGAATGGGTTGAGCTGCCCAACAGCCTGGGCATGAGCCAGTACGCCGACGGCGGCGTGATGGGCAGCAAGCCCTACATCGCCACCGGCAAGTACATCCAGCGCATGAGCCCGCACTGCAAGGGCTGCCGCTACGACCCCGCGCAGCGCAGCGGCGACAGCGCCTGCCCCTTCACCACGCTGTACTGGGACTTCTTGATGCGCCACGAAAAGCTGTTGGCCAAGAACCCGCGCATGGCGCTGCAGGTGAAAAACGTGGTGCGCTTGACCGACGCGCAGAAGCAGGCCGTTCATGAACGCGCCGCCGCCATCCGTTGTGGTGAGGTGGGCGCCGAATCCCAGGGCCATCTGCATGCATGAAACGTTTGCCCCGACGCTGGCAGCGGCGCAAGCCCGCATCGCTGCGGTGCAGCCGGCTGCCTATGCACGCACCCGCAACGCGCTGGGCGGTGCTGTCAGCCGTTTGTCGCCCTACATCACGCACGGCTTCGTCACGCTGGGCGACGTGCTCGCGGGTGTGGATGCAAAGCACCCGCTGGACATGCAGCACAAGTTCGTTTTCGAGCTGGGCTGGCGCGCCTACTTCCGCCATGTCTGGCAGCATCAGGGTGACCGCATCCTGTATTCGCTGCGCGAGGGTCCGCTGCCCGACAACGTTTATGCCACCGAGTTGCCAGCCGACATCCGCCAAGCCTGCACGGGTGTGCCGGTGGTGGACGAGGCGGTGCGCACGCTTTACGCCACCGGCATGCTGCACAACCATGCCCGCATGTGGTTGGCCAGTTATGTGGTGCACGTGCGCAAGGTGCACTGGCGCGCTGGCGCCGACTGGTTGTATGGGCACCTGCTGGACGGAGACCTGGCCAGCAACCACCTCAGCTGGCAGTGGGTGGCGGGTACGGGCAGCAGCAAGCCCTACCTCTTCAACGCCGACAACGTGGCTCGTTATGCACCTGCGTCCTGGCACAGCCCGGGCAGTGTGGTCGACCAATCCTACGAAGCCTTGGATGAGATGGCGCGCCAGCTGCCCCGGCTACCGCGGCCCGGACGGGCAGCCCAGCTCGAAGGCACACCAACGCTTGAATTGACAACTGAGCCGTCGCTGCTGACCGAGCCGCCACAAGATCTGGGCTTTACGCCGCCACAAGCCGTTGCTGTGGCCGGATGCGATGTCTGGTTGGTACACCCCTGGAGCATGGGCGCACGGCCCGACACCTTGTCGGCCGACACCCTGGTTGTTGCCGTCTTCGCATCCGATTTCCACAACTGCTGGCCCTGGAGTGCGCAGCGCTGGCAATTTGTGGGCAGCCGGATGGCCGAGCTCGCCAGCCAGCGTTGGCATGGTGACGCCGCCGCGATCGCCGAGGCTTTGAAAGGCGCGCGCAGCGTGCGCAGCATCGCCGAGCCCCACCTCGACCCCTGGTTGGCGCAGTGGGCGCATTGCCAAGCCGCGCCGGCGCTGTTCGCGCAGGTTGACCGGCCCTGCAGCTCGTTCTCGCAATGGTGGAACCGCGTCTCGCGCGGCTTGGATTCGGCCGCAGAGTTGCTGAGCACCCAGCGGGTTGCAGCGTGGTGACCGAAGCCGTGCCCAAAGCAGCCGCCGAGGCCCATGCGCTGACCGTGCTGTACGACGGCGCGTGCCCGCTGTGCCGCCGCGAGATCGGCGTTTACCGCGGCTTGCAACCCCTGAGCGCGGACGCTCCGGTGTGTTTTGCCGACGTCAGTGACACCACCTTGCCAATGCCGCCGGGCACCACGCCCGCGCAACTGCTGGCGCGCTTTCATGTGCGCGGCCGCGACGGTGAACTGCTCAGCGGCGCACAAGCCTTTTTGGCGCTGTGGGCCGCGCTGCCCGGCTGGCGATGGTTGGCGCGGGCTGGCCGTGTGCCGGGTGCGGCTTGGTTGATGGAGCGCCTTTACAGAATCTTCCTGCGCTGGCGGCCTGCGCTGCAGCGCTGGGCGTTGCGCCTGGAGCCGCCCGCGTTGCACCCACGCAAACCGCACGACAACGCACCGCCTTGATCTTTTGCCCTTCAGCTAGAGAGAACAAAACATGACTGCAATCGTCCTCATCACCGGTGCCAGTGGCGGCATTGGCCGCGCGCTGGCGCGCCAGCTTCATGCTCAGGGCTACCGCGTCGCCGCCGTGGGGCGCGACGCGGACCGTTTGGCCGATGTCGAAGCCGCTGTGCGCATCGCCGCCGACACCACCACGATCGAAGGCGCTGGCCAAGCGCTGGCCGCCTGCCAGGAAGCGCTGGGTGGCGCACCCACGCTGCTGGCCCACTGCGTGGGCAGCACGCTGATCGCACCGCTGCACCGCACCCGCGCCGATGCCTACCGCGAGGTCATGCGCGTCAACCTCGACAGCGCGGTTTTCATGCTGCAGGCCTGGATCGGTGCGCTGCAAGGTGGCCCCGGTGCTGCGGTGTTTGCCAGTTCGGTGGTGGCGCGCATTGGGGTGGCCAACCACGAGGCCATCGCTGCCGCCAAGGGCGGTGTCGAAGCACTGGTGCGCAGCGCTGCGGCCACCTATGCGGCGCAAGGATTGCGCATCAACGCGGTGGCGCCTGGCATGACCGAAACGCCGATGACAGCGGGCATGCTGAAGATGCCCGCGATGCGTGAGGGTGCGGCCAAACAATACCCGCTGGGTGGCGTGCAGACGGCCGACCAGGTGGCCGATGTGATGGCCTGGCTGCTCGGCGAAGGTTCGGCGCGCCTGACCGGCCAGGTGATCGCGGTCGACGGCGGTTTCACCACCGTGCGGCCGCTGGTGCGCTGAAGCGCCCGCTATATTTTCCATTCTGAAGAACGAAATCCTGACAACAGCTCACTGAAGCATTTTTATAGCGTCAAATCAACCGCTTGCGGCGGAACGACCGTCATACCGCAGGGGCCAAGCTCACCGGCATTCCGGTGGAGACGCTGCGCGTCT
>CAWUTX010000069.1:0-9573 GCA_963925015.1 uncultured Gammaproteobacteria bacterium | reverse complement strand
GGGGGAAACACCGAAAACCGGCAGAAACCACAGCATCGACCGAGGCCGAAACCCTCCAAACACCAGGCGAGCTTCTGGAAACGGCATACCAGAAACTTCGCGAAGATTTATCCGCTGAACTTCTGAAAACCGTAATAGATTCTAAGATCGTGCTTATAGACGGTGAGCAGTTATCCCAACTCATGATCGATCACAATGTTGGGGTTAGGCCTGTCACGTCGTATGAAACGAAGAAAATTGACAGCGATTACTTTATTGAGGGTTAAAACGTCTAACTAAGGCGCTCCAGTGTATTCGGAAACCATCCGGTGCAATGAGCTCCGCTTTGCACCCCACAAGCTGCTGTGATTCAAACTGCTCATCGTTGTTCCGCTCACACTCGCTTCAAGCCAGGCCTTCAGCGGGCCGCTTTGAGATTGCTTGACAGATAACTTGACTTATACTTGACTAGACATTAGCCATGCAGGGTGGGTAACACGTTGCCCACCCTGTTCACTCAGACATTTCACGCATCAGATCGGCTGCCCGGCCTGCGGGTGCGCGCGCTCCGAAGTTTGCAGGATTTTGTTCATCGCGTTGAGGTAGGCCTTGGCGGAGGCGATCACGATGTCGGTGTCCGCGCCCTGGCCGTTGACGATGCGCCCGCCCTTCTCCACGCGCACCGTTACCTCACCCTGCGAATCGGTGCCGCTGGTGATGTTATTCACCGAGTAAAGCTGTAGCGTGGTGCCGCTTTGCACGATGGCCTCGATGGCCTTGAAGGCGGCGTCTACCGGCCCGCCGCCCGGCGCCGTGGCGCGGTGCTCGACGCCGTCCACCGAAAGCGTGATGGCGGCGTTCGGCGTCTCGCCGGTCTCGGAGCACACCTTGAGCGCGACCAGTTTGATGCGCTCGTTCTCCGCCGCAAGGTTGGTCTCGCTGATCAGGGCCTGCAAGTCTTCGTCATAGATGTCGTGCTTCTTGTCGGCGAGCTCTTTGAAGCGAACGAAGGTTTCGTTCAACGCTTCTTCCGAATCAAAGCTGGCGCCCAACTCCTGCAAGCGCGCGCGGAACGCGTTGCGCCCGGAGTGTTTGCCCAGCACCATGCGATTCGTCACCCAGCCCACGTCTTCGGCCCGCATGATTTCGTAGGTCGTGCGGTGCTTGAGTACGCCGTCCTGATGAATGCCGGATTCATGGGCGAACGCGTTGGCGCCGACGATGGCCTTGTTCGGCTGCACGGCGAAACCGGTGATGCCGGAGACCAGGCGGCTCGCCGCTACAATCTGGGTGGCATCGATGCGCGTATCGCAGGTGAAGATGTCACGCCGCGTGCGCACCGCCATCACGATCTCCTCCAGCGCCGCGTTGCCGGCGCGCTCGCCGAGGCCGTTGATGGTGCACTCCACCTGACGCGCACCGTTTAACACTGCGGAGAGCGAGTTTGCCACCGCAAGGCCCAAATCATTGTGGCAATGCACGGAAAACACCGCCTGATCGGAATTGGGCACGCGTTCGCGCAAGGTCTTGATCAACGCGCCGAACTGGTGCGGCAGGTTGTAACCCACGGTGTCGGGAATGTTCACCGTGCGCGCACCGGCGGCAATCACCGCCTCCAGCACGCGGCACAGGAAATCGGTCTCGGAGCGGCCCGCGTCTTCGGGCGAAAACTCCACGTCGTCGGTGTATTGCCGCGCACGCTTTACCGCCTTCACCGCCTGCTCCAGCACCTGCTCCGGCGTCATCTTGAGCTTTTTCTCCATGTGGATCGGAGAAGTAGCGATGAAGGTGTGGATGCGCCGTGACTGCGCGCCCTTCAATGCCTCGGCGGCGCGGTCGATGTCTTTGTCCAGCGCGCGCGCGAGCGCACACACGGTGCTGTCCTTGATGACATTGGCCACCGCCTGCACCGATTCGAAATCGCCTACGCTCGCGATGGGAAAGCCGGCCTCGATCACATCGACGCGCATGCGCTCCAAGCTCTTCGCGATGCGTATTTTTTCCTCGCGCGTCATCGATGCGCCGGGGCTCTGCTCGCCGTCGCGCATGGTGGTATCAAATATGATTAATTTGTCACTCATCTGTATTCTCCGCTGCCGCTATGCTACACGACGCACCAATAATAACAACGCACTGTGCGGCTTCGCACAGATAGTTTATTCAGGGTAGTTCGCGTGGTTACTCCCTCGCCAGGGATTTCGACGGTGTCTGCCCTAAGGCAGCAGTCGCAGGACGAGCAGGAGACTACCAGTGGGGGCGGCGCGCAACACCGCCTGCCGACGGGCGGCATGGGTGGTAACAACTGTGCGGTTGGCGTGTTTCATGAAAGTTTTTACAAATCTGTATGCTTACTATAAGTCGGGCTCGCCTATTTTTCAAGGCTCGTCATCAACGCAAATCCTTATGCTCTACTTTTTCGCTGCTCATCTGAGCTTTGCGCGCCAGACGCCTGTCGCGCAATTGCAGCAGCGTAAGCACGGGGCCGGAGAGTCCGTAGAGCAGAAACACGGCAAACAGCACCAGCGGCGGGTCGATGGAGATCAGCACGATGATGGGCACCAGCACCACCAGCGCCAGAAACGGGACTTTATTTTTGAGATTGAAGTCCTTGAAGCTGTAGTAGCGTATCTTGCTCACCATCAGCGCGCTCACGAGCAGGGTGATCACCAGCGTAGCGATCATAACGGCCTTGCCCTCCAGCCCGTAAGCATGCGCGCTCCACACCATGCCCGCGACGATGGCCGCCGCCGCCGGACTCGCCAGGCCCTGAAAGTAGCGCTTGTCGATAACACCGATCTGGGTATTGAAGCGTGCCAGCCGCAGCGCAGCACAGGCGGCGTAGACGAAGGCCGCAAGCCAGCCGAACTTGCCGAGTGTGTTGAGCCCCCATGAATACACCACCAGCGCCGGGGCCAGACCGAAGGAGACCATGTCGGCCAGGGTGTCGTATTCCGCGCCGAAGTCACTCTCGGTGTGGGTGAGGCGGGCGATGCGTCCGTCGATGCCGTCCATCACCATCGCGACAAAGATCGCGACGGCGGCGGCCTCGAAGCGTCCGTTCATGCCCGCGACGATGGCATAAAAACCCGCAAACAGTCCGGCGGTGGTGAACAGGTTAGGCAACAGATAAATACCGCGCCGCCGACGCAGCCCCGATGTGCCCTCTTGCTCCCTTCCGTTCTGATTATCCTCGGTCACGGGGCCAGGCTTCAATTACGCGACTTGTCTACCAGCCGGTTGGCCTTGATCCACGGCATCATGCTGCGCAGCTTTTCGCCCACCACTTCGATCTGATGCTCGCGCGTGAGGCGTCTGGTCGCCTTCATCACCGGCGCACCGGCCTGATTTTCCAGAATGAACTCGCGGGCGAATTGGCCACTTTGAATTTCACCCAGGATTTTCTTCATCTCGCGTTTGGTCTCTGCGGTGACGATGCGGGGGCCGCGCGTCATGTCGCCGTATTCTGCGGTATTGGAAATGGAGTAGCGCATGTCGGCGATGCCGCCTTCGTACATCAGGTCCACAATCAGCTTCAGCTCGTGCAAGCATTCGAAGTAGGCCATCTCCGGCGCGTAACCGGCCTCGACCAGAGTTTCAAAGCCGGCCTGCACCAGTGCAGTAGCGCCGCCGCACAGCACGGCCTGTTCGCCGAACAGATCGGTCTCGGTCTCTTCGCGGAAATTGGTTTCGATGACGCCCGCGCGACCGCCGCCGTTGGCGCTGGCATAGGACAGGGCGATGGCCTTGGCCTTGCCGCTGGAGTCTTTATGCACGGCGATGAGGCTCGGCACGCCGCCGCCTTGCGTATAGGTGGAGCGCACCAGGTGGCCGGGGCCTTTCGGCGCGATCATGATCACGTCGAGATCGGCGCGCGGCTCGATCTGGCCGAAGTGAATGTTGAAACCATGGGCAAAGGCGAGCGCTGCGCCCTGCTTGATGTTGGATTCGATGGTATCACGGTAGAGCTTGGCCTGATGCTCATCCGGCGCGAGTATCATGACCAAGTCGGCGCTTTTCACGGCTTCGGCGACATCCTTCACCTTGAGCTTAGCTTTCTGCGCCTTGACCTCGGACGCGGAGCCCGGGCGCAGACCCACCACCACATCTACGCCTGAATCCTGCAAATTATTGGCGTGCGCGTGGCCCTGAGAACCGTAGCCGATGATGGCGACCTTTTTGCTCTTGATGATGGAAAGGTCGGCGTCTTTGTCGTAATAAATATTCATATCATCCTCTATCTAAAATTAATCTAACGATTCTACAAACTAATCAACGCAAAGACGCAAGATTTTAATAGCTTAAATTTTTATTCTTTGCGTCTTGGCGTCTTTGCGTTGAGATTTTATTTTAAACACTACACTTTCAAACTCTTTGCGCCGCGCGCGATGCCCGACACGCCGGAGCGCACGACTTCCATAATGGCCTTGCCGTCGAGCGCCTGGATGAAGCCATCGATCTTTTCGCCGGGGCCGGTGAGCTCGATCACGTAACTCGAACCCGTGACATCGATGATGTGGCCGCGGAAGATGTCCGCCAGACGCTTGATCTCTTCGCGCGCCTCGCCCGTCGCCTTCACCTTGATCAGCATCATCTCGCGCTCGATGTGCGGGCCTTCGGTGAGATCGAGCAGCTTCACCACGTCCACCAGCTTGTTGAGCTGCTTGGTGATCTGCTCGATGATATTGTCGGTGCCGCTGGTCACCAGCGTCATGCGCGACAGCGACGGGTCTTCGGTGGGCGCCACGGTGAGCGACTCGATGTTATAGCCGCGCGCGGAGAACAGGCCGGCGACGCGCGACAACGCGCCGGATTCATTTTCCATCAGAATCGAGATGATGTGGCTCATATTTTTCATGCCAATTCCCGTTCCGGCGAAAGATGCATCTCATGATGCCCCTTGCCCGCCTGAATCATCGGATAGACATTTTCGGTCTCGTCGGTGATGAAGTCCATAAACACCAGCCGGTCTTTCAATTTTAACGCCTCTTTCAGCGCAGGTTCGACATCACCGGGCTTTTCGATCTTCATGCCGACGTGGCCGAAACTCTCCGCGAGTTTCACGAAGTCTGGCAGCGCATCCATATAAGAGTGGGAATAACGTCCCTTGTAAAAAAACTCCTGCCACTGCCGCACCATGCCCATGTAGCGGTTGTTGAGGTTGATGATCTTGAGCGGCAAACCATACTGCTTGCAGGTGGACAGCTCCTGTATGCACATCATGATGCTGGCCTCGCCCGTCACACAGGCAACCGTGGCCCTAGGGTGCGCCAACTGCACGCCCATCGCAGCTGGCAAGCCGAAGCCCATGGTGCCGAGGCCGCCGGAGTTGATCCAGCGACGCGGCTTGTCGAACTTGTAAAACTGCGCGGCCCACATCTGGTGCTGACCCACGTCGGAGGTGACAAAGGCGTCACCCTTGGTCAACTGGCACAGCTTTTCCAGCACGGCCTGCGGCTTAATGAGTTTGCTTTTGTGGTCGTAACGTAAACAATCCTTGGCGCGCCATTGATCGATCTGTTTCCACCACCCCGCCAGCGCCGCCTTGTCGGGCTGCTTTCTGGCCGCCTTGATGAGCGTGATCATCTCCCCCAGCACATTGCCCACCGAGCCCACGATGGGCACATCCACGCGCACGCTCTTCGAGATCGACGACGGGTCGATGTCGATGTGTATCTTCTTCGAGCCGGGCGAGAACAGCTCCACCTTGCCCACCACGCGGTCGTCGAAACGCGCGCCGATGTTGAGCAGCATGTCGCACTCGTGCATCGCCATATTGGCTTCATAGGTACCGTGCATGCCGAGCATGCCGACGAACTGCTTGTCGGTGGCAGGGTACGCGCCTAGGCCCATCAGTGTGTTGGTGATCGGGTAACCCAGCAGGCGCGTGAACTCGGTGAGGGCCTTGGACGCTTCGCCCAGAATCACGCCGCCGCCGCTGTAAATCATCGGGCGCTTGGCCGAGAGAATCAGTTCCACCGCCTTCTTGATCTGGCCTTGATGCCCCTCGACCACCGGCTTGTAAGAGCGCAGCGCGACCTTTTTAGGGTAGGCGTACTCGGCCTTGTTGGCCGTCACATCCTTGGGCACGTCCACCACCACCGGACCGGGGCGGCCGGTGGTCGCAATATAAAACGCCTTCTTGATTGTGGTCGCGAGGTCTTTCACGTCCTTGACCAGAAAGTTGTGCTTCACGCACGGACGCGTGATGCCGACGGAGTCCACTTCCTGAAAAGCGTCACTGCCGATGGCCGACGTGTGCACCTGTCCGGTGATGATGACCATCGGAATGGAGTCCATATAGGCCGTGGCGATACCGGTGACAGCATTAGTCGCGCCCGGCCCAGAGGTGACAAGTACCACACCGGGCCTGCCAGTGGAGCGTGCGTAGCCGTCGGCGGCATGGGTCGCGCCTTGCTCGTGGCGCACCAGGATGTGCTTTACATCCTCCTGCTTGTAGAGAGCATCATAGATGTGCAGCACCGCGCCGCCGGGATAGCCGAAGATGTATTCCACGCCTTCGTCCTTCAGCGCGCGCACCAAGATTTCTGCGCCAGTCAGTTCCAAAGCCATTACTCCGCGTGGTTATTAGTGAATATATGTGTAAGCTCTTTAGAATAAACGATAAAGTCACCGGATGGAACTGTAAAAGCCGGGATGACGCAGTAAAATCACCCGTTAACCTTACAAATCATCAGGAGATGAGATGCCCTATCTCAAGATACAAACCAATACACCACTGACCGCCGAGGCCACCAAGACGCTGCTCGGCAAGGCCTCGCGCTCGGTGGCGAGCCAACTCGGCAAACCGAAGAGTTATGTGATGGTGGCGCTGGGGGCGCCGATACCAATGCTATTTGCGGGCAGCGACGCACCGCTCGCCTACCTCGAACTCAAAAGTATCGGCCTGCCGGAGGCCAAGACGGCAGCGCTGTCGAAAGCGCTGTGCGAACTCATGGCGCAGGAAGCCGGCGTCAAGCAGGAACGCGTTTATATCGAATTCGCCAACGCCAAAGGCGCGCTCTGGGGCTGGGGCGGCGGGACATTTTAAGGAAAATCTCTTGAAACTAAGTTGTGTACTCAAACATCCCTCACCCCTACCCCCTCTCCCAGAGTGCGAGGGGTTTAAAGCCCTTCTCCCCCTGGGAGAAGAGTGGGGATGAGGGAAGAATATTTACAACCCACTCTTCTTCCAGTCCGCCATAAACTGCTCAAGCCCGATGCTGGTCAGTGGATGCTCGTACATCTGCTCCAGCACCTTGAGCGGCATGGTCACCACGTCGGCGCCGATGCGCGCGGCCTCCAGCACATGCGTGGGATGACGTATCGAGGCGACCAGCACTTGGGTGTCCCAGTCATAGTTGTTGTAGATATCGACAATTTCCGAAATCAGATCCATGCCGTGTTCGCCTACATCGTCGAGCCTGCCCACGAACGGCGAGATAAAGCTCGCACCGGCCTTGGCTGCGAGTATCGCCTGCGCCGCTGAAAAACACAGCGTGACATTCACCATCGTGCCTTCGTCCGCCAGCACGCGGCAGGCGCGCAGGCCCTCGGGGGTGAGCGGCAGTTTGACCGTCACGTTGGCGGCGATCTTGGCGAGTTCACGACCCTGCTTCAGTATGCTCGCGTAGTCCAGCGCGGTGACTTCTGCACTCACCGGCCCGTCTACCATTTTGCAGATCGTGGCGATCTGCTGGTGAAAGCTGATGCCAGTCTCCTTGGCCATCAGTGACGGATTAGTGGTCACACCGTCCGCCATGCCGAGTTCCACCGCTTTACGCACATCATCCAGATTCGCACTGTCGATAAAGAATTTCATGCCAACCTCCTGTCCCGCTTGCGGGTACAACCAAAGGTACAGCTGATACAAATTTTATGCCACTCATGTGCACTTATTCAGATGCCAGTAATTAAGATTACTCTCTCCTACACGTCCCCGCCCCCTGTTTTAGGGGGCGGGACAGGGTGGGGGTAGCGTAAATAGGGTTATTACTCAGGAGACGCCCATCAGCAATGTATTCTTACTTTGTGTCTCCTGAGTAATGCTAAAATTCCGGATACCTTGAATTTACCGCTTACGGAACGCCATGGCCTACACCCACATCGTTGTCCCCGCCAACGCCGAGCGCATACGCGTCAACGCCGATCATTCACTGAATACTCCTGATCGCCCGATTATCCCCTTCATCGAAGGCGACGGCATCGGCGTCGACATCACGCCGGTGATGCGCCAAGTGGTCGATGCAGCAGTAACCAAGGCCTTCGCTGGCCGCCGCGCCATCGCCTGGATGGAGGTGTATGCGGGCGAAAAGGCCGTGCGTGTCTACGGCGACAACACCTGGCTGCCGGAAGAGACGCTGCATGCGGTGCGCGACTATGTGGTCTCCATCAAAGGGCCGCTCACGACGCCGGTGGGCGGCGGCATGCGCTCGCTCAACGTCACGCTGCGCCAGGAACTGGATTTGTACGTCTGCCTGCGCCCGGTGCGCTACTACACCGGCACACCGAGCCCGCTGAAACATCCGGAGAAGACCGACATGGTGATCTTCCGCGAAAATTCGGAGGACATCTACGCCGGCATCGAATGGGCAGCGGACACGCCGGAGGTGAAAAAGGTCATCGACTTCTTGCAGCAGCAGATGGGCGTGAAAAAAATCCGATTCCCCGCCAGCTCCAGCATCGGCATCAAGCCGGTGTCGCGCGAAGGCACCGAACGTCTGGTGCGCAAGGCGATTCAATACGCCATTGATAACCACCGCGACTCGGTGACGCTGGTGCACAAGGGCAACATCATGAAGTTTACCGAAGGCGGTTTCCGCAACTGGGGCTATGAACTCGCCCAACGCGAGTTCGGCGCAGCAGAGATAGAGGCGGGGCCCTGGTGCCGCATGAAAAATCCGCATACCGGCAAAGAGATCATCATTAAAGATGTCATCGCCGATGCCTTTTTGCAGGAGATTTTATTGCGCCCGGAGGACTTCAGCGTGATCGCCACGCTCAATCTCAACGGCGACTACATCTCCGACGCGCTCGCCGCGCAGGTGGGCGGCATCGGCATGGCGCCGGGCGCGAACCTCTCCGATGCCGTGGCCATGTTCGAGGCTACGCATGGCACCGCGCAGAAATACGCAGGCAAAAACCAGCTCAACCCTGCCTCGATCATACTCTCCGCCGAAATGATGCTGCGTCACCTCGGCTGGGGCGAGGCCGCCGATCTCATCATAAAAGGGGTGTCCGGCGCCATCGCCGCCAAAACCGTGACCACCGATCTCGCGCGCCTCATGCCGGAAGCCACGCTGGTCAGCACCTCCGGGTTTGGTGAGGCGGTGATTCAAAACATGTGAGCGGCACGCGCTGAGAGAAGCATTTCTGCCGCTATTTCTTGACGCTGCTTGGCTCGCCCCCTAGAATAGCGCCTTGCTTTCGGGGCCATAGCTCAGCTGGGAGAGCGCTTGCATGGCATGCAAGAGGTCGGCGGTTCGATCCCGCCTGGCTCCACCACGTTGCCACACACAGGTTCACGCACACATCACATTCGTCCCCATCGTCTAGAGGCCTAGGACACTGCCCTTTCACGGCGGCGACAGGGGTTCG
>CAWUTX010000068.1:0-25926 GCA_963925015.1 uncultured Gammaproteobacteria bacterium | reverse complement strand
TGGCAGAGTTGCAGCGCGATAAAGAGCACTTGGCCGCAGACATGACCGCCCATCGCCACGCCCTCACTGCGCAGGTACGCGCCGCCTATCTGATGGGTCGCCAGGACCACCTGAAAACGCTGCTCAACCAGCAAGACCCTGCGCGGCTAGGACGCGCCCTGCTATACTATAATTACTTTAATCGCGCGCGCGCAGAGCGCATTGCGCAAGCCAGCGCGGGCCTGGAGCAGTTGACCGCGACGACGCAGGCCATCGAGCAACAGCGCACGCACCTCGCCGGGTTGCGTGTGGAGCAGCAGCAGGAAAAGGAGACACTGGACGACGGTCAGCAGACGCGGGAACTCATCCTCGCCCGCCTCAATGCCGATATCCACCGGAAAGATACCCAGCTTGCGCGCCTGTTGGCCGATGAGCGCGCACTCGATGTCCTGCTGAAGCGCCTGCCGCGCGCAGCCGATAAGTCCGGCTATTTTCCGTTTGCGGCACTCAAGGGAAAGCTGCCCTGGCCGGCGAAAGGTAGTGCCATCGCACCGTTTGGCAGCCGCCGCCTTGACGACCGCGCGCACTGGCAGGGTGTGCTGATCGAGGGCCGCGCGGGCGACGAGGTGCGCGCCGTCGCGCCGGGCCGTGTCGTGTTCGCCGAGTGGTTGCGCGGCTTCGGATTAATAACGATCATTGACCACGGCAACGGCTACATGACCCTGTACGGCCACAATCAGGCCATGTATAAAGGTGTGGGCGACCGGGTGGAGGCGGGCGAGGTGATTGCGGCGATGGGCGCGAGCGGCGGTAATGAACGGCCCGGCGTCTATTTCGAAATCCGCGAGCAGGGTGTGCCGCGCGACCCGCTCGCTTGGTGCCGGCCGCAGGAACTAAAGCCGGGCCGCAGGAACTAAAGGGTACCTCTTTAAAGAATATCTAACACGCGCATTCGCATCACGGAGTCTTACATGAAGTCCACATTACGCGCCTTTCTCATCCTCGCCCTCGGCCTCGTGCTGGGCGTATCCCTCACGGTTGGACAGAGCGTGTTCGCCGAGCGCGAAGAAAAGGGTGCCGCCACCCTGCCGCTCGCCGAGCTGCGCACCTTCACCGAGGTGTTCGCCAGGGTCAAAAGCGATTACGTCGAAAGCGTGGACGACAAAACCCTGCTCAATTACGCCATCCGCGGCATGCTGTCGGGACTGGATCCGCACTCGTCCTATCTCGATGTCGATGGCTACAAGGAACTTCAGATCGGCACCAGCGGCGAGTTCGGCGGCCTCGGGCTCGAGGTCGGCATGGAAAACGGCTTCGTCAAGGTGATCGCGCCGATCGACGACACCCCCGCAGCGCGCGGCGGCGTGCAGGCGGGCGATCTCATCATCCGCCTCGACGACACACCGCTGCAGGGCATGGAACTGAACGACGCCGTCAAGCTGATGCGCGGCCAGGTCGGCACCAACATCACGCTCACGCTGCTGCGCAAGGGCGAAGAGAAACCGCTCAAGATCACGCTCACGCGCGCCGTCATCAAGGTGAAGAGCGTGAAGTCGCAGACCCTGGAGCCGGGCTACGCCTATGTGCGCGTCTCGCAGTTCCAGGCCCAGACCGGCGCCAACCTGATCGACGCCGTGAGCCAGCTCAAGAAGGACAACGGCGGCAGCCTCAAGGGCCTGGTGCTCGACTTGCGCAACAATCCGGGCGGCGTATTGAACGGTGCGGTCACGGTGAGTGATGCCTTCCTCGAAAAAGGGCTCATCGTCTACACCGAGGGCCGGGTGAAAGACTCCAAGATGAAATTCACTGCCACGCCTGAGGACGTCCTCAAAGGTGCGCCGATGGTGGTGCTGGTGAATGGCGGCTCCGCCTCGGCCTCCGAGATCGTGGCCGGTGTGTTGCAGGATCACAAACGCGCCGTGATCATGGGCAGCAAGACCTTCGGCAAAGGCTCGGTGCAGACCATCCTGCCCATCACCAACGACACCGCGCTGAAGCTCACCACGGCACACTACTACACGCCGAACGGACGTTCGATCCAGGCCGAAGGCATCATGCCTGACATCATCACCGACAACGTCAAGCTCACAGCGGGCGAAAAAAGCAACGTGGAGCCGCTTAAGGAAGCCGACTTGAACCGCCACCTCACCAACGGCAAAAAGCCGGAAGGCGCAGGATCATCCAAACCGGAAGCGGGCTCCGCAATAGCGGAAAAAGACAAGGAGCCCCTGGTCAGCAGCGACTACCAGCTTTACGAAGCGCTCAACCTGCTCAAGGGCCTGGCGATACTTCAGTCGCGCAATTGAACTCAAGTAGCAAGTGACAAGTAACAAGTAGCAAGGAAAAACTTCCTTTTGGTGCGCCCTTATCCGTATAAGGTCTCTCTTGTCACTTGCTACTTGCTACTGTATTTATGGGAGGCCCATGAGCAAAGTGCTCGTACCTTTGGCGCAGGGGTGTGAGGAGCTGGAAGCCGTCACCATCATCGACCTGCTGCGCCGTGCCGGCATCAACGTCGTCACCGCCGGTCTCGACCGCGAACCGGTGGTGGCGAGCCGTGGCACACGTCTGCTCCCTGACACCACACTCGATGAAGCACTAGAGCACGACTACGACATGGTAGTGCTGCCCGGCGGACAACACGGCAGCGACAATCTCAACAACGACGTGCGCATTCACACACTGCTGAAAAAAATGGCGCACAGCGGAAAATTCACCGCCGCCATCTGCGCCGCCCCTGCCGTGCTCGCACACGCAGGCCTGCTCGACGGCAAACGCGCCACCGGCTTTCCCGGCACACTAGAGAAATTCGCCCCCTACAACATCACGATTGAAAATAATCCCGTGGTCAAAGACGGTAAGATCATCACCTCGCGCGGCCCCGGTACCGCGATGGACTTCGCGCTCGAACTGATTGAGTTATTGTCCGGGAAAGAAAAGCGTGACACGGTTGAGGCTGGTCTGCAGCGGCCACAACAATAGCAGCGTCTACAACATCAAGCGATACCTGAATTTACTGACTCCACAAGTAGCCCGGATGAAACAACGTGGAATCCGGGAAGTATTATCCCGGGTTTCATTTCATTCCACCCAGGCTACGCGTTGACCCATTGACTAAATTGCGCAGAGAGGCACCATGTTTAAACTATTCAAACGCCGCAAGCCAGACCCCTCACGTCTTCTTCAAGCGCTCGATCCAGAAAACGGGCTCAGCGAGTACCATAAAAGTTTCATGAAGATGCAGCTCGCCATATTGGAAATATCCAAAGATTGGGAGCACAAGAACGAGAAGCTAACTCCGGCAGAGTTCCTTCAAATGCTTCTATTCTCACGCGGGGCGATGGACTACTTGGCCGAGCACAACTTTCCGGCGAACGATGAAGGCGGGCTGCAAGCCCTGGGGGCTGTCCGCCAGCAAATGCTGGTCGCCGAGATGTTCAGTGGTGACTATCACCTAAATAACATTGACACGCAGGCCGCCCTCCTCAAACTCAGCCTTAACGATCTAACGCCAAGGACTACTGGCCACAAACTAGCTGCCTGAGGTTTTGAAGCAGCCCATAAGATGCATGTGGCAATTAAGTCGGGCGAAACGGGCGATGAAGGCTTCGCCCTTACCGCCGCGCTAGCGGGGAACGCAGCCAACTAGAAACAGAATACCTTCAAAACCCTCTGGTCTTTCCCGCTTCCGCACACTATCCTACATCGCAGACAACACCAGCGTCGTCTCTCACCCTTATCCGTGGGAGTTCACAGACTTAATCGCCTATCTCGAAGGAGGGCTATGAAAACATGGGGCACTGATGACACTGGGCGCAAGACCTGTCCCAACTGCGGCTCTATTTACGCGGTGAAAATCACTCGCCTCCCGCTAAAAGATAAAGACTCTTTCGACTGCCAGGTCTGCGGCCACTAGCTCCACCACTGGAACGACACGTACATTCCAAGCTTTACTCTAGTTAAACGCGGCATGCCGCCTCAGTGAAGGCGACACCTAACTCTGCGATGCACCGAATCGGCTGCCAACCCGTAGGGTGCAATAAGCGTAGCGCATTGCACCGAATGACTATGTAGCGCGGACACATCGCATCTAACCTGCTATTTCTCGCCCGGCCACGCGGCGATGACCAGTAGCGCGCCCACCCCCCCCAGAAACCAGGTGAGCAGAGGTGCATCGCCCAGCATCGTGGGTGAAAATCCGTCGAGGCCCTTGATGATGGCGGCGCTGATGATGAGGGCGCTGCCGGCGATGACGGTGTAGTTGCGTTTATGCGCGCGCCGGATTTCGAGCCGCAGTTTGGCGATTTCGTCCGACTTCCATTCCACCTGCAGCTTGCCGTCGCGCGCCTGCTGCAACAGGTCGTGCATGAGCAGCGGCAGGTCGGGCAGTTTTTCCGCCCATACCGGGGCGTTGGCGCCCAGCGCCTTGAACAGGGCGCGTACGCCGACCTGTTCGCTCATCCAGCGCTCGAGAAACGGCTTGGCGGTCTGCCACAGGTCGAGATCGGGATAGAGCTCACGCCCCAGGCCCTCGATGGCGAGCAGGGTCTTTTGCAGCAGCACGAGTTGGGGCTGCACTTCCATGTTGAAGCGGCGCGCGGTCTGAAACAGGCGCAACAACAACTGGCCGAAGGAAATCTCACTCAGCGGGCGCTCGAAGATGGGCTCGCACACGCTGCGGATCGCGGACTCGAATTCGTCCACGCGCGTGCCCGGCGGCACCCAGCCCGCCTCAACATGCGCCTCGGCCACGCGGCGATAATCGCGGTTGAAAAAGCCGAGCAGATTTTCCGCCAGATAACGCTGGTCGCGCGTGGTGAGCGTGCCCATGATGCCGAAATCCACCGCCATGTAACGCCCGTTGTTGGCGACGAAGATGTTGCCGGGGTGCATGTCGGCGTGAAAAAAATTGTGGCGGAAGACCTGCGTGAAAAATATCTCCACACCGTTTTCGGACAGGCGCTTGAGATTGACCCCGTGCGCGACGAGGCTCTTGATGTCTCTGATCGGGGTGCCGAAGATGCGCTCCATCACCATCACATTACGGTGCGTGAGCGGCCAGACGATCTCCGGCACATACAGCAACGCAGAGCCCGTGAAGTTGCGGCGCAGTTGGCTGGCATTGCCCGCCTCGCGCTGCAAGTCCAGTTCATCGTGCAAGGTTCTATCGAACTCCGCGACCACTTCGCACGGGCGCAGGCGCTTGCCTTCCGACCAGTAGCGCTCGGCCAGTTGCGCGATAAAATAAAGCAGGTCGAGATCACGCTGAATGTCTTTCTCCACGCCGGGGCGCAGCACCTTGACGATGACCTGCTTGCCGTCAAACAGCCGTGCGGCGTGCACCTGCGCTATGGAGGCGGCGGCGAGCGGCGTTTCGTCGAATTCCTGAAACACCTGCGCCACGGGTTTGCCGTACACCTGTTCGATAATGCGCCGCGCCTGTTGTCCGGGGAAGGGCGTGACGCGATCCTGCAACAGGGTGAGTTCTTTGGCGATGTCTTCCGGCAGCAGGTCGGGGCGGGTGGAGAGCAGTTGCCCGAACTTGACGAAGATCGGCCCCAGCTCTTCCAGCGTCAGACGAATGCGTTCACCGCGCGGCGCGCGCTGGCCGCGCAACCAGTACCACGGCAGAAGATACACCAGATAGCGCACCGGGCGGAATAAATGCGTGGCGAGGATGACTTCGTCCAAGCCATGCTTTACCAGCACGAAGCTGATATGCAGCAAACGCAGCAGTTGGCGCGGCGCTGTCACTTAAGGACACCCTTTTCAGAGAGTTGCCGTTGCAGGCGAGCGATGCGTTGTGCGACGCGCGCGGTGTCATCGCGCAAGGTGTCCACGGCGCTGAGGAATTCCGCCACTTCATCGGCAGCAGGCAGATTACGCGCCTCTTCCTGATGATACTCCGCAAAATCCTGGCCCAGTGTGCTCAATGTTTGCTTGCCCCATCCCCGTGTGCGGCGCACGGCATGGCCGATGTTATGCGCTACTACATCGCCCGTGACCTTAGAGAGCTGCTCTTCCCAGTCGATCTCGATGTTGTCGAACAGCGCCTTGATGCGCTGGCCCAGCTCTACATCGCCGTTGAATTCCACCGTGCCGGAAGAAAACGCCGCGCGTGAACCAGCACCCGCACCCATATGCAGCAATGCGCTACTGCTGCCGCGCAGCCGCGCCGCTACCGGCCCTTCGTAGGTGCTGTACACCCGGAAGATGTCCGTCTCCGCCAGCAAAACCCACTCCCATCCGAGATCAGTGAGCTCTACGGCCACCGCCTTGCCGGACAGTGCAGCAAGCTGATGTTGACTGTCCGGATCCAACGCCAGATAGCGATTCAGCGCGGCCTCCCAAACTACAGCCAACGGTGTAGGCAGCGGGCGGCTCAAAGTTTATACCCGCGATGCAGCGCAACAATACCGCCGCTAAGATTGAAGTATTCGCAACGCTCAAGACCCGCCTGCTGCATCATCTGTTTGAGCGTTTCCTGATCCGGGTGCATGCGTATCGACTCGGCCAGATAGCGATAGCTGGCTTCATCCCCGGCAATCAGTTTGCCGAGCATGGGCAACACCTTGAATGAATAAAAATCATACACGGGTTCCAGTGCCGGCAGTCGCGGCTTGGAGAACTCCAGCACCAGCAAACGTCCGCCCGGTTTCAGCACGCGCCGCATCGAGATCAGCGCCGCATCCTTGTGCGTGACATTGCGCAGGCCAAAGGCGATGATGATGCAATCGAAACTGTCGTCGGGAAACGGCAGGCGTTCCGCATCGGCCTGCACGTAGGTGACGTTGCCGACCACACCTGCGTCTACCAGACGTTCACGCCCCACGCCCAGCATGGCGGCGTTGATGTCGGTGACGACGAGCGCGCCCCTGGCCCCCACCTTGTGCGCCAGCAGGCGCGCGATATCCCCGGTGCCGCCCGCGACATCGAGCACATGTTCGCCGCCGCGCAGGCCCGCAAGTTCCACCGCAAAACGCTTCCACAGCCGATGCGCGCCGAACGACATGACGTCATTCATTAAATCGTAGCGTGTCGCCACCGAATCAAACACGGCGCCTACGCGCTGGCTCTTTTCAGATTCAGCTACGGCTTCAAAACCGAAGTGTGTATTCTTTTCCACGTGTTAACTCAGGCCGAGCGGGTCACGCCCGCCTGCTGCAAACGGGCGAGGTACTCGCGCCATTTCTCATCATGGTGCGCACCGAGTTCATACAGATAGCCCCAGGCATACAGGCCGGTGTTGTGGCCATCATCAAAGTGCAGCCGCACCGCATAGCTCCCCACCGGATCAATCGCGCTGATGTTGACCTGTTCCTTGCCCACCTGCAACACCTCCTGCCCCGGCCCATGACCGCGCACCTCCGCAGACGGCGAATAGACGCGCAGATATTCGCACGGCAACTGGAAATTCATACCGTCGTCAAAGCGCACTTCGAGTACGCGCGATTTCTGATGCAGATTGATTTCCAGCGGGCGCGGTTTACTGTGTTCGTCTGCCATAGAGATGCCCTACAGGATGTAACGCGTAAGGTCTTCATCTTCGAGCAATTTGCCGAGATGTTCATCCACGTATGCCGCGTTGATCTCGACGTGGACGCCTGCTTTATTCGGGGCGTCGAATGAGATCGTCTCCAGCAGGCGCTCCATCACCGTATGCAGACGACGCGCGCCGATATTTTCGGTGCTCTCGTTTACCTTCCACGCCACCTCGGCCAGACGCGCGACGCCATCCTTGGTAAAGCTCAGCTCGACGCCTTCGGTCGCAAGCAGGGCGCTGTATTGCCGGGTGAGCGAGGCGTCGGGCTCGGTGAGAATGCGCACAAAATCTTCCACACCGAGCGCATCCATTTCCACGCGGATCGGCAAGCGGCCCTGCAACTCCGGAATCAGGTCGGACGGCTTGGCCATGTGAAACGCGCCGGAGGCGATGAACAGAATATGATCGGTCTTCACCATGCCGTACTTGGTGGACACCGTGCTGCCCTCCACCAGCGGCAACAGGTCGCGCTGCACGCCCTCGCGCGACACATCCGCGCCCGCGTATTCCGAACGCTTGGCGATCTTGTCGATCTCGTCGATAAACACAATGCCGTTTTGCTCGACGCTGTGGAGCGCACGCGCCTTCAGCGCTTCTTCGTCGATGAGCTTGGCGGCGGCTTCGTCGGTGAGCAGCTTGAACGCTTCCTTCACGCGCAGCTTGCGGGTGCGCGTGCGCCCGCCCGCGAGATTCTGGAACATGCTCTGCAACTGGCTGCTCATTTCCTCCATGCCCGGCGGCGCCATGATCTCGACCCCCACCGCCGCGACACTCAGCTCGACCTCGATCTCACGCTCATCGAGCACGCCCTCGCGCAGTTTCTTGCGGAACACCTGGCGCGTGGCGGGTTCGTCCTGCACCACCGTCGTGTCGGTACGCGTGCTTTCACGCGCCGGGCGCAGCAGGATGTCGAGGATGCGCTCCTCGGCGCTTTCCTCCGCGCGCGGGCGCACCTTTTTGATTTCTTCTTCACGCGTCATCTTGATGGCGGTATCCACCAGATCGCGGATGATGGACTCGACGTCGCGCCCGACGTAACCCACCTCGGTAAACTTGGTGGCCTCGATCTTGAGGAATGGCGCATGCGCAAGCTTGGCGAGGCGCCGCGCGATTTCAGTCTTGCCGACACCGGTCGGCCCGATCATCAGGATATTTTTCGGCGTGATTTCGTTGCGCAGCGATTCATCCACCTGGCCGCGACGCCAGCGGTTGCGCAAGGCAATCGCCACGGCGCGCTTGGCGGCGGCCTGGCCGATGATGTGCTTGTCCAGTTCGTGGACGATTTGTTGCGGTGTGAGAGACATGATGCGACTCAGGAAACGGCCGGAAGTTCTTCCAGCGTGATGGTGTGATTGGTGAACACACAAATGTCGGCGGCAATCGTGAGACCGCGTTCGACGATGCTGCGCGCGTCAAGCTCGGTGTTTTCCAGCAAGGCGCGCGCCGCCGCCTGCGCATACGGGCCGCCCGAGCCGATGGCCATGAGGCCATGTTCAGGCTCGATGACGTCGCCGTTGCCGGAAATAATCAACGAGGCGCTCTTGTCGGCAACCACCAGCAACGCCTCCAGACGACGCAGCATGCGATCCGTGCGCCAGTCCTTGGCGAGCTCGACTGCGGCACGCGTAAGATTGCCCTGGTGTTTTTCCAGTTTGCCTTCGAATCGCTCGAACAGGGTGAAGGCGTCGGCGGTGCCGCCGGCGAATCCGGCGATGACCTGATCGTGATACAGACGGCGCACCTTGCGCGCGTTGCTCTTCATCACGGTGTTGCCCAGCGACACCTGGCCGTCGCCGCCGACCACCACGCAGCCGTTACGGCGCACCGATAAAATCGTGGTTCCGTGCAATTGTTCCACTATAGGGCGCCTCTAAAAATGATGGATTTTGCTTCAAGACAAGGCGCAGCGCAGGCGAGCAGCCCAGCATACGAGTTAGTATGTGAGCAGCGGAGACAAGCTGTAACGCAGTATTGGAGCAAAAGACGCATTTTTAGAGGTACCCTATTGAATTCCTGTGCTGTTGCCTCACGCTGGAACTGTATTGTACCTCAAGGCAGCAGCTGCTCGGCGGCAAACAAGTCGACCACCGTTTCGCGCGCGCGCACCAGATGCGCCTGCGCGCCGTCCACCATCACCTCTGCAACACGCGGGCGTGTGTTGTAATTGGAGCTCATGCTCATGCCGTAGGCGCCTGCGGAGCGGATGACGAGCAGATCGCCCGGCTCCAGCGCGAGCGCGCGTTCCTTGCCGAGAAAATCGCCGCTCTCGCACACCGGGCCGACCACATCATACACGCGCGTGGGCGTATTGCGCGGCTGCACCGGCTCAATGGCGTGATACGCGTCATACAGCGCCGGGCGCATGAGGTCGTTCATGGCGGCATCAACCACGGCGAAGTTTTTCACGCCGTTGAGCTTGAGATACTCCACGCGCGTCAGCAGCACGCCGGCGTTGCCGATGATGGCGCGCCCCGGCTCAATGAGCAGGGTGCAGGCACGATCGCCGACGGCGTGCAGCAGCTCCGCGACATACTCCTGCGGCGCGGGTGGTGTTTCGTCCTGATACGGAATGCCGAGCCCGCCGCCCAAATCGAGTTCGCGGATGTGGATGCCCTGCCCTGTAAGCGCATCCACCAGCGCGAGCACGCGCGCCACCGCCGCGACGAACGGTGCGGTGTCGGTCAATTGCGAACCGATGTGGCAGTCCACGCCCACGATCTCGATATGCGGCAGCGCCGCCGCGCGCGCATACACTGCGGGCGCCATCGTAATGGGGATGCCGAACTTGCTGCAGGCGAGACCGGTGGCAATATAAGGGTGGGTGCGTGCGTCCACGTCGGGGTTGACGCGCAGCGCCACCTGCGCGCGCAGGCCGAGCGCGCCCGCCACCTCGTTGAGCCGTTCCAGCTCGGGTTCAGATTCGACATTAAAGCAGCGGATATCGGCGGTGAGCGCCTGACGCATCTCGTCGGCGCGCTTGCCGACGCCGGAAAACACTACCTTGCGCGCGTCGCCCCCGGCGGCCAGCACGCGCGCGAGTTCGCCGCCGGAGACGACATCGAAGCCCGCCCCCAGGCGCGCCAGACAATTGAGCACCGCGAGATTGGGGTTGGCCTTGACCGCGTAACAGACGAGATGTGGATGGGAATAAGCCGCGAAGGCGCTGTCAAAGGCGCGGAAACCCGCTTCGAGTGCGGCGCGCGAATACACGTAACACGGCGTGCCGTGCGTCGCGGCAATAGTGGCGAGATCGGCCTCTTCGGCGAACAGCCGCCCGTTGCGGTATTGAAAATAATCCATGGAGTAGTGGCTAAGGGCTACTAAAGCGGCCAGCGCAGGCCGCTTTAGTAGCCCGGCTTGCTCTGGTCGAGTTGAGTCTGTGAGCGATCCGGCAGATACAGATCGCCCTTCTGTCCGCAGCCGCCAAGCAAGCCTGCCGCACCTGACAGTATGGCCGCGAGCAGCAGCACTTCGATTTTACGCAGCGTCATGTGATTTCCTTGCGGTTGTTCAGCGCAGAGCAGGGTTGTGTAGTTGTGAAAAGCGTATCAGAAAAGGCCGCGCAAGACGACCCTCCTGTCGTACTAGCAGGAGATCAAAAGGGGCGCAAAAACCGCTTTCTGCGATCGACTTCACGCATCCGCCAAGCGCAGCGGATGCGGTACATCAGGCCGGTTTGACGTGCGCCGCTTGCAAGCCTTTGGGGCCTTTGGTGGTCTCGAACTCGACCGTCTGGCCTTCTGCCAATGACTTGAAGCCCTCCGACTCGATGGCGGAGTAGTGCACAAACACGTCCTCGGTGCCGTCGTTGGGGGTAATAAAGCCAAAACCTTTACTGTCGTTAAACCACTTCACTGTACCCAGACTCATACAGACAACCCCTTGAAGTTATAACTTCACTGTCTCGCCGGTGTGCCCCGGTTTGAAAAACCCGCCGCAGCAAAAAGGCACCTCACAAATAACGACCCTGATTATTTGAGCATCTTGTGACCGTGTCAATAGCGCGCCTAGTGTTTTTCGCGCGCACGCTCGGCGGTCACGTCCGCAAATATTGCAGCCAACGCGCATACAGCACATCGGCCACGTATTGGAGTGCACTCACTTTTGCGTGCAGATTTTGCTGCATTTCCTTTGCGCTCTGCACCGTCGCGCCGGGGACCGCCCACTCGTGCGCGGCCCAGTCGCGCACCATCGCAGCCGTCATCTCCACATGACATTGCAGTGCAAGCATATTGCGCCACACGAATGCCTGATGTGCGCACGCGGGGCTGGTGAGCAGCAGCGTCGCGTCCTGCGGCAGGCTGAAGGTCTCGCCGTGCCAGTGAAACACCTCGAACGCCTGCGGCAAGGTATCCAGCCAATCGCGTGCGAACTTATTGCCCACGCGCTGCACGTTGTGCCAGCCGACCTCCTTCACGGCATTGGCGCTCACCACGCCGCCCAGGGCCTTGCTGATGAGCTGGCCGCCGAGACAATGGCCCAGCACCGGCACACCGGCCTCGGCCGCGCGGCGTATGAGCGCAAGCTCCTCGGCAATCCACGGCAGCTCGTCGTTCACGCTCATCGACCCGCCCATGAACACCAGCCCGGACACATCATCCACCTCCGGCGGCACAGTCTCGCCCTGGTCGATGTGTATCATCTGATAGGGAATGCCGCGCCGCTCCAGCACCTCGGCGAAATAGCCCGGCCCTTCGTTGGCGATATGGCGGAAGATGCGTACCGGTTTCATACGGTGGATAATAAATGCACTATGTCCTGCCGCGCCACCCACATCTGCGCCGTCAGTCTGGTGCTGTTGCTCGCCAGCCCTGCGCTATGGGCCGTCAACACGGTGGTCGTGCTCGGCCTGTTCCAGCACAAGGCCATCGTCGTCATCGACGGCAAACAGCAGGCACTCAGCGTGGGCCAAACCAGCCCAGAAGGCGTCAAGCTGGTGAGCGCCACCAGCAACGAGGCGGTGCTGGAAATCGGCGGCCAGCAGAAAACCTATGCGCTCGGCAGCCAGGTCAACACCCATCTTGGCCCGCCGCAGCAAACGAGCGTGACCATCATCCGTAACCCTCAGGGGATGTTTGCAACGGTGGGCACCATCAACGGCCTCACCGTGAATTTTCTGGTGGACACCGGCGCCACGCTGGTGGCGATGAACTCCGCCGAAGCCAAACGCCTCGGCATCGACTACCGGCTCAACGGCCAGCCCACCACCGCCTCCACCGCCTCCGGCATTGTACTGGCCTACACAGTCAAACTCACCAAGGTCAAAGTAGGCGACATCGAGATGCGCGAGATAGATGGCATGGTGATCGAGGGCCTCTCACCGCCCGAGGTATTGCTCGGCATGTCGTTCCTCGGCCGCCTCGAAATGCAACACAGCGGGCAGACGATGTTACTTAAGCGGAAGAATTAGCTTACGCCCCATTACTTACTTGACACTCAGCACGTAGGACGCAATAACCAAAGGGCATTGCGCTGCATGTGTATCGGTCAACCATCCGGTGCAATGCGCTCCGCTTCGCACCCTACGGACTGAGGCTACGCCTGCTCGGTATATCTCACGCAGGCGCGATCTGTTTCCCATAGCGTGACGGCGCTGACGCGCAGGTGGGGCTGGTTCAGGGTTTGCGATAATCCGTTAAAAAAATAGGCGGCGATGTTTTCTGCTGTCGGGTTGATTTTGTCGAACGGCGGGATGTCGTTGAGGTAATAGTGGTCGAGGGTCTTGGCGAGAGTGCGTGCGGCGTTTTTGATCACGCGGAAGTCTACGCCCATGCCGGTGTTGTCCAGGCGATTGGCCACCACTTCCACTTCCAGTTTCCAGTTGTGGCCGTGCATGCGGCGGCAGTCGCCGGGGTAGTCGCGCAGGGTGTGCGCCGAGGCGAAGTCGGTGAGTATCTTGAGGGTGTATTGAGCGGTCACGGCGCTATTTTACTTTAATCGGCATTACTTGGCGCGGTGTTTCAAAGTGGCCACGCGCGGCGCGCAGGATGCCTGCGGCGTCGAGGCCGCAGGTGGCGAGTAATTCGGCGCGTGTGCCCTGGTCGAGAAATTCGTCAGGTAATCCCAAATTAATGATGGGTGTGACAAGTCCCTGCGCGGCGAGGCATTCATTCACCGCGCTGCCCGCGCCACCCTGCACGGCGTTGTCTTCGAGCGTGATTAGGAGTTCGTGCTGGGCGGCGAGCTGTCTCACCATGGCTTCATCGAGCGGCTTGATAAAGCGCATGTTGACCACTGTGGCGTTGATCTCGCTTGCCGCCGCCAGCGCGGGCTCAAGCAATGCGCCGAAGACCAGCAGCGCGGTTTGCTTGCCGGGGCGGCACAGCTTCGCCTTACCGAGGGGCAACGCAGTGAAGTTGGTTTGCAGCGCGGCACCGGGGCCGCCGCCGCGCGGGTAACGCACCGCAGCCGGGCCGTGGTGCAAAAAGCCGGTGGTCAACATTTCGCGGCATTCGTTTTCGTCCGCAGGCGCCATGATGACCATATTCGGGATGCAACGCATAAAGCTTAAATCGAAACTGCCCGCATGCGTGGGGCCGTCAGGGCCGACGATACCGGCGCGATCAATAGCGAACAGCACCGACAGATTTTGCAGTGCGACATCGTGAATAAGTTGGTCATACGCACGCTGTAAAAACGTGGAGTAGATTGCCACCACCGGCTTTAAGCCTTCGCACGCGAGGCCTGCAGCGAGGGTGACGGCATGTTGCTCTGCAATGCCGACATCGAAATAGCGCGTGGGATATTGCCCGGAAAATTTCGTAAGGCCCGACCCTTCGCGCATCGCCGGGGTGATGGCGACGAGGCGCTCGTCGCGCGCCGCCATGTCGCACAGCCAGTCGCCGAAAATCTGCGTGTAACTGGGTGCGCCGCCGCCCTTGGCCAGCGGCTCACCGCTTTCTGGATCAAACGCCGCCACGCCATGAAAACTGCACGGGTCGTTTTCCGCAGGCGTGTAGCCTTTGCCTTTTTGCGTGACGACGTGCAGAAACTGCGGCCCCTTGAGTGCGCGCAGATTGCGCAGGGTCTTGAGCAGCGTGGGGAGGTCGTGACCGTCGATGGGGCCGATGTAGTTGAAGCCCAGCTCTTCAAACAGCGTGCCACCGGGGATCACCATACCTTTCATGTGCTCTTCCGTGCGGCGCGCGAGCTCCCACACCGGCGGCACCACGCCCAGTATTTTTTTACTGCGCGCGCGCATGGTGGAATACACCTTGCCGGACAACACGCGCGCGAGGTAATTCGACATGCCGCCGACGTTGGGCGAGATCGACATGTCGTTGTCGTTCAGAATCACCAACAGATCGGCGTCAAGATCACCTGCATGATTCAGCGCCTCGAACGCCATGCCCGCGGTGAGCGCGCCGTCACCGAGCACCGCCACGGTATTGCGCACATCCCCGCGAACACGGGCAGCGAGCGCCATGCCGAGCGCGCCACTCACCGAGGTACCGGCGTGGCCGACGCCGAAAGTGTCATAGGGACTTTCATCGCGCTTGGGGAAACCGGCGAGGCCGCCTTTTTGCCGCAAGGTATGCATGGCCTCGCGTCGGCCGGTGAGAATTTTGTGCGGATAGCTCTGGTGCCCGGTGTCCCACACCAGACGGTCGTCGGGCGTGTTGAAGATGTAGTGCAGCGCAATAGACAGCTCGACCGTGCCGAGCCCGGCGGCGAGATGCCCGCCGGTACGCCCGACGGATTCGATCAGGAACGCGCGCAGCTCCGCGGCGAGCGGCGCCAGCTCGGCTTCGTCGAGCGTACGCAACTGCTCGGGGTTGGGGATGCGATCAAGTAGGGGATAAGGCATAAGACCAGCGTGGGTGTAGCGGTATGGGCGACTCATCAGTCAATAATTAAGTTTACACTCACTTACACGTTCCCGCCCCTTGTTTAGGGGGCGGGACAGAGCCTGCCCACGGATTGAACGGGGGGTGGGGGTAGGGTAAACAGGGTTGTTGCTCAGGAGGCACCTGTCAGCAGTGTATTCATACTTTGTGCCTCCTGAGTAAGGATGACGGCGGATGGCGCGTGTTGCAAGTTTAATGAGGATCAACTCAAGCCTAATTAGACCGCTCCACGATGTAGCGCGCCAGATTCCGCAGCGGCTCGGCGCGGCTATCAAGACTGCTCAAGCTCGTCACCGCCTCGTCGCACAAATCGCGCGCCATCTGCCGGGATTGGCTCAAGCCGAGCAGCGCTGGATAGGTGGGTTTGTGGCGCCTGCGGTCTGCGCCCTGCGCCTTGCCCAGCGTGGCGGTGCTGCCGGCTTCATCGAGCACATCATCGTGAATCTGGAACGCCAGGCCAATGCACTTGGCGTAATGATCAAGCTGTGTAAAGAGTGGATCGTTTTCCTGCACCGCAGCCAACGCACCCAATCTGACGGCGGCACGGATCAGCGCGCCGGTCTTGTGGATGTGCATGTATTCGAGTTCCGCCAGCGTAAGCTGCGACCCGACGGCGGCGAGATCCAGCGCCTGCCCGCCCGCCATGCCGCGCGAGCCGCTGGCCTCGGCCAGGATTTCAATCATGCGCAGGCGCAGCACAGGCGTGGCTTCGAGTGCGGCATCCTGCGCCAATAACTGGAATGCCAGCGCCTGCAGGGCGTCGCCCGCGAGGATGGCGGTGGCCTCATCGTAGGCCTTGTGACAGGTGGGCTGGCCGCGACGCAGGTCGTCGTTGTCCATCGCGGGGAGGTCGTCATGCACCAGCGAATAGGCGTGGATCAACTCCACCGCGCATGCAGGGGCGTCGAGTTGCGCCAGCGGCGTGCCGAGCGCCGCGCCGGTGGCGTACACCAGCACCGGGCGGATACGTTTGCCGCCCGTGAGCACCGCATAACGCATGGCCTGATGCAGTTGTACCGGCAGCGCGGTGGCGGGCGGCAGACAGCCCTCGAGCGCACGCTCAGCGCACGCGCGGTAATGCTCCATCCACTCAGACACTGTAAAGGGTGTCCCTAAGCACTATTCGTCATCGCTCTCGAACGGCTCGGCCTTTACTGCACCGTTTTTCTCCATCAATATCTGCACCTTCTGCTCCGCCTCGGCGAGTGATTTCTGGCACTGGCGTATGAGCTGTATGCCGCGCTCAAAATCAGTGAGCGAGGCCTCGAGCGTGAGCTCGCCTTTTTCCATGCGCTCGACCAGCGTTTCGAGTTCGCTGAGCGTGCGTTCAAAATCGGGGGTGGGTTGTTTTTTGGGCATGTGGCGGCATCCTGCAAACTTTTACTCATAAGCTCATAAGCAAGACTACACTTTCCGCGACGTCCCCGCCCCCCTGGTTAGGGGGCGGGGACAGGGTGGGGGGGGGGTAGGGTAAACACTATGTTAGCCTAGCGGCTGCATGAGCGGCAAATAGGCACAGCGGGAGAACATATGTCAGCGACTGAAAATTGGGCCGAAGAGATGCAGTCAGCCTATCTCTACCGCGTGCTGGCGGAGGTAGAGCCCGATCCTGTCAAGAACACGCTGTTCCTGCGCCTCGGCGAGGCCGCGGAGTCCCAGGCCGGCATCTGGGTGCAGCAGGCGCACACACAAGGCGCCACTGTGCCGTCTGCGTTTCACCCGCCGTTGCGCGCACGCCTGGTGGCGCGGCTCATACGCACCCTCGGCCCGCGCGCGCTGCGTCGGGTGCTCGCCGCGATCAAGGTGCGCGGTCTTTCCGTCTACAGCGCGTCTGCGCACAGCGGCCATGCCATGCCCGTTTCGGTGCAGGATTTCGGGCAACGCCACCGAGGCGCGACGAGCGGCGGCAATCTGCGCGCGGCGGTGTTCGGCGTCAGCGACGGCCTGGTCTCCAACACCAGCCTCATCATGGGCATGGCGGGCGCCGTGGCAGATCTCAAGGTGCTGCTGCTCACGGGTGCGGCGGGGCTGCTGGCCGGCGCACTCTCCATGGCCGCTGGCGAGTATGTCTCCATGCGCTCGCAACGCGAGATGTACGAATACCAGATCGGGCTGGAGCGCGAGGAGCTGGAGGAATATCCGCAAGAGGAGGCCGAGGAGCTGGCGCTCATCTACCAGGCGCGTGGCGTGCCGCTGGAGCAGGCGCGCGCCACCGCACAGAGCTTGCTGCAAAACCCCGAGCATGCACTCGACACGCTGGCGCGCGAGGAGCTGGGCCTTAACCCGGATCAACTCGGCTCGCCGTGGGGCGCAGCTATCTGGTCGTTTCTCGCCTTCGCGCTGGGTGCGCTGGTGCCGCTGCTGCCGCTCTGGTTCGCGGGGCCGAACGCGATCACTATCAGCGCCGGGGCTGCCGTCGCGTGTCTGTTTTTGGTCGGCGCGTTGCTCAGCCTGTTCACCGGCAAGCAGGCGCTGTGGGGTGGCCTGCGCCTAGCCCTGATTGGCGGCGGGGCGGGCGTGATAGCCTATCTGATCGGCGCGTTGCTGGGGGTGGGTCTGGCCTGAGGCCAGCAAAATCAGCCGCTTATTTTCGATACCCCGGATGTCTTGCCCCCCCCGGCGCGGGGGCTACACTGTTTACTCCATAAGTCAGCAATTAAGTCCATCCTCATCCTACAAGTCCCCGCCCCCTGTTGAGGGGGCGGGGCAGATCGTACACTTCACCGGTTTTGAAATCGCGCTCAACCGTATCCAGCTCGATGACCCCAAAGATCGCCTGCTGGGCTTCATGCTGGGCAGCGCGGATCTGCTGGGCCAGATGTCGGATCGCTTGTACCTCGAAAAATGCCGCGATTACCTCTACCCCGAGTTTGTGCTGGGCGGCGTCGCGCGCGTAGGTCATGACGACGGCAGCGAACACGTCAACTACAACTCGCCCGAAGACCTGCTCAGCAAAACGCCGGCCTTCCATGAAAAGGTGGCGCAGCATCGCCTGCATAAAGAATTCCATGGTGTGGAGAAATTCGCCCAGGCGCACTTCGACGGGTTGGGTCTCTGTGGCGAGGCCATCCGTCTCAACCTCGATCATCTGGATCAGATGCTCGATCAAGACGACTTCAACCTGCTGCGGCGCCAAAGCTGCACGCTCTCCGGCGCTGCGGCACCTAACTAGCGCCGCTGCATCTTAAAAACCCGCCCTCGGCAGGGGCATCCCCTGCGTTTCACGATTTTTATGCCTGAGACCCCTATTTTCTTGTAGAATAGGCGGTTGTCATTCGCCCGCAGGCCTTTAATCGTGCTAGATAAATTACGCAACATCGCCATCATTGCCCACGTTGACCATGGCAAGACCACGCTGGTCGACAAACTTTTGCAGCAGTCCGGCACCTTTGCCGCGCGTGCCGCAACCACCGAGCGCGTGATGGACTCCAATGATATCGAGCGCGAGCGCGGCATCACCATCCTCGCCAAAAACACCGCGCTGCGCTGGCGCGACTATCGCATCAACATCGTCGATACACCGGGCCACGCCGACTTCGGCGGCGAGGTGGAGCGCGTGCTTTCGATGGTGGACGCCGTGCTGCTGCTGGTGGACGCCGTGGACGGGCCCATGCCGCAGACGCGCTTCGTGGCGCAGAAGGCCTTTGCGCTGGGGCTGAAGCCCATCGTCGTCATCAACAAGATCGACCGCCCCGGCGCGCGCGCACACTGGGTGCTAGATCAAACCTTTGATTTGTTCGACCGCCTCGGCGCGACCGAGGAGCAGCTCGATTTTCCCGTGGTGTACACCTCGGCGCTGAACGGCTATGCCAGCCTCGATGCCGAGGCGCGCTCAGGCGACATGACGCCGCTGTTCGAGACCATAGTAAATGAGGTAAAACCGCCACAGGTCAACCAGGACGGCCCGCTCCAGATGCAGGTGAGCTCGCTGGATTATTCCAGTTACGTCGGCGTCATCGGCATCGGGCGCATTGCGCGCGGACGCGTCAAGGCCAACTCGGCGGTGGTGGTGGTGAATCCGCAGGGCGTGAAGCGCAACGCGCGCATTTTGCAGTTGTTTAACATGCTCGGCCTTGAACGCATCGAGATACCGGAGGCCGAGGCGGGCGACATCATTGCCTTTACCGGCATTGAAGGTCTGGGCATCTCCGATACACTGTGCGACCCCACTGCGGTCGAGGCCCTGCCCGCGCTCGTCGTTGACGAGCCTACGGTGAGCATGATGTTTCAGGTCAACACCTCACCGCTGGCGGGCCAGGACGGCAAATACGTCACCAGCCGCCAGATTCGTGAGCGCCTGCAGCGCGAACTGATTCACAACGTGGCGCTACGGGTGGAAGATACTCCGGATCCGGACAAATTCCGCGTCTCCGGGCGCGGCGAGTTGCACCTCGGCATCCTGGTCGAGAATATGCGCCGCGAAGGTTACGAGCTGGCGCTGGGTCGGCCGCAGGTCATCACGCGCGTCATCGACGGCGAGCTGTCCGAGCCATACGAAGCCGTGATGCTGGATGTGGAAGACAAGCATCAGGGCAGCATCATGGAGCAGATGGGCCTGCGCAAGGGTGACCTCACCAACATGCAGCCCGATGGCAAGGGGCGCGTGCGTCTTGAGTACATGATCCCGACGCGCGGACTGATCGGCTTCCGCACCCACTTCCTCACCCTCACCTCCGGCACCGGCCTGCTGTACAGCGTGTACGACCATCATGCGCCGGTAAAAAAAGGCACCATCGGCAACCGCACCAATGGCGTGTTGATCTGCAACGGCGCAGGCAAGAGCGTGGCGTTCGCGCTGTTCAGCCTGCAAGAGCGCGGGCGCATGTTCATCGGCCCCGGCGAAGAGTTGTATGAAGGCATGGTGATCGGATTGCACTCGCGCGACAACGATCTCGTGGTCAACCCGCTGAAGGGTAAGCAGCTCACCAACATGCGCGCCTCGGGCTCGGATGAAAACGTGATACTGGTGCCGCCGGTGCGCATGTCGCTGGAGCAGGCGATGGAGTTTATCGACGACGATGAACTGGTGGAAGTGACGCCGCACTCTATCCGTCTGCGCAAGCGCCAACTGCTGGAACACGAACGCAAGAAGACCTCGCGCGCGGGATAAGCGTCACACCGCTGCGGCTTTCACCAGTTGCGAGAAGCGATAACCAGAGCCGCGCACGGTCTGGATCAGGGTGTCATGTCCGTACTGTTCCAGCACCTTGCGCAGGCGCCGGATATGCACATCCACCGTGCGCTCACCGACATACACGTTGCTGCCCCACACCAGATCAAGCAATTGATTGCGGCTGTAGACGCGCCCGGCGTGACTCATGAAAAAATGCAGCAGACGGAACTCGGTGGGGCCCATCGCCAGCGCATGACCATGGCCGGTCACCACATGACTCACCGGGTCAAGGCGCAGCCCCTCCACCTCGATCAGATCATCGGTAGCCTGGGGCGCGGTGCGGCGTAGCACGGCCTTGATGCGCGCCAGCAGTTCGCTCAGCGAAAACGGTTTGGTGAGATAATCGTCGGCGCCGACTTCAAGCCCCCTCACCTTGTCCGCCTCCTCACCACGCGCGGTGAGCATGATGATAGGCACTGCGCGCGTACGCTCGTCCCGCTTCACACGGCGCGCGAGATCCATGCCGCTCAACCCCGGCAACATCCAGTCGAGCAAAATCAGCAACGGCGGTTGTTGCATGATCATGACGAGCGCCTGTTCGGCATCGTGCGCGATGTCGTACTCATATCCCGCGCGTGCGAGCGCAAGACCGATCATCTCGCTGATCGCGGCTTCGTCTTCCACTACCAGTATGCGGTTAATCATGCAGGGACTCCGGTTTAAACGTCACCATTACACTGCGGAATGATGACGGTTGTGTTACAGCGCACTAATCTATCAACGACAACTGTCCGGCATCGCCGTCGGCGTGGCGGCGTGTTGCCCGCGATACTTTTCGCGTGCTCCTTGACCTCGCTCACGCGCGCCGCAATCTCGTGATGCGAGGCGAAGCGCCCCTGCGGCGCCTCCACGGCGGCAATCGACAGACTCATGATCGGATAAAACATCTCGCTGCCGCGCCGGTCTTTGGCCCAGATGCCGGCGGAGGCGCGATGCTCCTCCGGGTACAACTCCAGCACCTCGCGCACAGCACGCGGCGTCATCGAACAGCATGGTCGGCGTATGCAGCGGGCTCTCCGCCGGGCTGCGGATCAGTGCCTCGTAACCGTAGATGCGATTTTCAGAGAACGAAAGGATGGGCTGGAAGAGAGAGGGGTGAGCTGGTTGTGCTCCAGCATGTCATGCAGGGTCTGTTCGTCGTGCATGTGCTGCCAACACCCCCGTCCACCCAAAGGCCTCTGCGCGCAGAGGATACAGGTGCTTCAAGCATAACACAGGGGTGCAGGCCGCGCGCAAGCTGCAAGCGGGCCGTGTCTTTAAGCCGCTGCGACGATCAGCTCATCGGCGCGACGTATGTTATCCAGGTCTTCGATATAAACGCACGGACGGGCACTGCCCTCGCCGGAGCGGATACGCTCGTCGGCATCGACACAGTGCATCACCAGCCAGCCCTGCCAGCACTGGCCGATGAATGCAGCCTCCAGCGGATGAAACTTCACCCACACGTCGGCGGCGGCGGCGGATAATGAAAATATCCGCGCCACCCTGAGCTCGATGCCCTGGGCATTGATATACCTTTCGCCCACCCGTACCACCATGCCCGCAGGCGGAGTGTGACGTTAATACAGCCGACGATCTTTCATATACGTTTCTCTGATAGAGTGTCCGCAGACACTGTATCGGCCGGGAACCCTTAAAGTTTACCGGCGCCATACCGCTACTTATGACGCAATCATTTAATACTTCCTTCATCTCAGCGTAATAAATCTCCCGTAGCCTGCGCAGGCAATCAGGCAAGGCTTGTGATGCCCTGACTGTTTTGGCATGATTTTGGCTGCCTAAATAACAGCGGAAAAATAAACTTAATAAGCGGGAGACAGTGAAATGAAACTACGTACACACGCAAAAATTCTTTTCATCGCACTGGCGGCGGCCGTCACGGCCACAGCGGCGCAGGCGGAAGAGAACTACACCCTTTACGGCAAGGCGCGCGCCTCCGTGGACATCACAGACAACGGCGAAGCCAGCGCCAGCAACGTCTCCACCAACAGCTCGCGTTTTGGATTCAAGGGTAACGAAGACCTAGGTAATGGCTTGCGGGCGATCTTTCAGATGGAAACCTTGGTGACCATAGATGGCAGCGCCACCGATGGCTTGCTGTTTGGCACCCCCCGCAACAGCTACATAGGCCTCGCAGGCGGCTTCGGTACGCTGGCTTTGGGTGTGACCGACAATGCCTACAAGCTCGCCACCAGCAAGCTCGACATCTGGAGCGACAGCATGGGCGATTTCAACGCCATCATCGGCAACGTCAGCGGCGCCAGCACGCCGTTCAACGAGCGCGAGCCGAGCAGCATCAACTACTGGAGCCCGAAAATGAGCGGCTTCCAACTTCTCGCGGCCTACCGCCTGGATGAGGACGCTACCGTTGAGCGGGATAAGTACAGCGTGGCGGGTGTGTATGAAAACGGCCCGTATTACGCCGCGCTGGCCTATGAATCGCATGAAAACGAAGCAACCAGCGCGGGGAATATTTCCACTGGTACGCGTATCTACGATACTAATGCTTGGACGCTCGGCCTCGGTTACACCTTCAACCAGGATAAAACCAAGGTCAATTTCGTCTATGAGAGTTTGTCTCAAGATGACGAGGCAACCTTGCTGGATCGCAACGCCTGGTACCTGGCACTTGCCCACAAGATGGATAGCAACACTGTCAAGATTGCATACGCGCGGGCCGGCGACAACGACGCCGCAAGCAACACGGGTGCGAACTGGTATGTAGTGGGTCTCGATCACGCACTCTCCAAACGCACCGCCCTCTACGCCCTGTATGCCCGCACTGATAACGATACGGGCGCGAAGTACGGCTTGGGCACGGGTGGCTCCAGCGGCGCTGTGAAGAACAGCATAGCCGGGCTGGATTTGTCCACGTTCTCAGTCGGCATCAACCACGATTTCTGAGCCTTCACGTTGCCTTGGCTTGTGGCGGACACCTTAACGGGTGTCCGCTTTTTTATTACAGCAGTGCGCACAAATCGCGCGGACGGTAAAAGTAGCACAAGGCACCGCGTCCACTACCGGCCTCGCCCTCAAACCTGAGGCCCAGCACTCCGCTCTTTACGAACTTGATGCGCAGCGCATGCGTCGAGCACAAAAGCGCGCCCGCCAATGCGCTTAAATCAGGTTCATGCCCGACGCAGAGAACAGTTTCCTTGTCAGCATAATCGCGCAGTAACGCCAGCACGTTGTGCAGCGAATAGTCATCCCCCAACGCATCGCTCTCCTCCGGCACATGCTTCAACCCCAGCACCTGCGCGGTGATCTCGGCGGTTTGCCGCGCACGCAAACGTGGGCTGGTGAAGATACGCTCCGGCATGACACCCATGCACTGCAACGCCTGCGCCACTTTTTTCTGTGTCCCGGCGCCTTCCACTGTGAGCGGGCGCAGCGCATCCTCGGCATAAGCATCGCCCGGCTCGGCCTCGGCGTGACGCATCAGGATCAGCTTCATGCTCAGTCTGCATCCCTGCGCAGGCTATACCGGCCCAGCCTGCGGCGAAACGGCAATAACAGCAGTGCGCCCCAGCTAAGACGTTCGCGGTACTCTTTCAGGCCGATCTCGAAGCCCAACTGCCCCAGCGCGGGTTGTGCGTGATACGTGCCGCACAGCCGATCCCACAGCGAAATCGAAAATCCGAAGTTGGAATTGGTTTCGTTGACCACGCTGGAGTGATGCACGCGGTGCATGTCCGGCGTGACTATGAACAATCTCAGCCAGCGGTCTATTTTCTCCGGAATATACACGTTGCCGTGATTGAACACGGAGGCGCCGTTCAACACCACCTCGAATATCAGCACCGCCCAGGGCGGCGCGCCGAGCGCCACCACCACGGCCATCTTGTAGAGCATGGAGAGGAGAATCTCCAGCGGATGAAAACGCACGCCGGTGGTCAGGTCAAAATCCAGATCGCTGTGGTGCACGTGGTGCAAGCGCCAGAACACGGGCAGCGCGCGCGACAACACATGTTGCAGGTAGAGCGCGAGATCAAGCAGCAGCCAGGCGAGCAGAAATTCCAGCCATGCGGGCCACGCCGTGAGGTTCAACAGGCCCCAGCCATGCTGTTGTGCGTATTCCGCCGTAGCCAGCGCCGCCGCACCCAACGTGAAGCGCAACAGCAACACATCCGTGAATAACCGGGCGAGATTGGTGCGCCAGTGGCCGGCCTTGGGTTGCGTCAACGACCTGCGCGGACGCTGCATCTCCCACAATGCCATCACGACAAACAGTGCGATAAAACTGCTAAGGCGGATGTATGTTTCCATATTAAATACAGTGGCGAGTAGCTAGTGGCTAGTGGCGAGTGACAAGAACGTCTCTGTTGCTCGCTACTAGCCACTCGCCACTGTTGTAATTGGAGCGGGTGATGGGAATCGAACCCACGCTATCAGCTTGGGAAGCTGAAGTTCTGCCATTGAACTACACCCGCATCAAAGCCGCGCAGTAGATTTATGTCGCTATGTATAAAAGCTTAGCACAACTGCGCCGCAGTATGGGGCGTACCCATTGCACCCGGCGCCTGAACCCTTCAAAATAAGCACTATCAGTCCCGCCGCTGCTCCGGCCTATGTAATTCCGCGAGTCTCCAAAGAGTGTATGGAAATTTTCGTCAACGGCGCACCGCGCGCAATCCCTGACGGCTACAGCGTATACCGGCTGCTTGAGGAGCTGGGTCTGCTGGAGAAGCGTCTTGCGCTGGAGGTCAACCGCGAGATCGTCCCGCGCAGCACGTATGCGGCTCAACATTTAAATCCCGGCGACCGCGTGGAGGTCGTCCACGCCATCGGCGGCGGCTAAACAGGAGGACAGCAACATGCAATGCAAATATGGGTTTGGGAAAACGGTCAACATGGCCTTCGACGTTGCGCTTGCGCGCACCACCGAAGAACTGAAAAAGGAGGGCTTCGGCATACTCACTGACATCGACGTTGCCGCTACGCTGAAGAAGAAACTCAATCAAGACATGCCACCGTACCGCATCCTGGGGGCCTGCAATCCGCCGCTCGCGCATCGTGCGATCGAAGCGGAGCCATCCATCGGTCTGCTGCTGCCGTGCAACGTGGTGGTGCGTGAGGACACAGCGGGCAAGGTGCAGGTCGAGATAATGGATCCTAACGCCGTGCTCGAGATGGTGGACAAGCCCGTGGTACACGAGGTCGCGCGCGAAGTACGCCAGCGACTCGAGCGCGTGCTGAACGCGCTGTAATGATTTCTGCTGAGACATTGATATGAGCGCGTTACCGGACACCGCATCCACCACCCACCACGATCCGCTCATCATCGCGGGCGTTGAATACCGCTCGCGCCTGCTGGTCGGCAGCGGCAAATACCGCGACCTCGAAGAAACGCGGCGCGCGACAGAAGCGAGCGGCGCCGAGATCGT